>JBFKIN010000189.1:0-5689 GCA_041632255.1 Oceanococcus sp.
GGCCAGTCGCTACAACCGCGAAACCCTGGACATCCGCTACAAGGGCAAGACCATCAGCGACGTGCTGAACATGACGGTGGAGGAAGCCTGCGAATTCTTCTCCGCCGTGCCGGCGATCAAGCGCAAGCTGGACACCCTGCTGGACGTGGGCCTGAGCTACATCACCCTGGGCCAGAACGCGACCACCCTGTCCGGCGGCGAGGCGCAGCGGGTCAAGCTGGCCAAGGAACTGTCGCGGCGCGACACCGGGCGCACCCTGTACATCCTGGACGAGCCCACCACCGGCCTGCATTTCCACGATGTGGCCCAGCTGCTGCGGGTGCTCCACCGCCTGCGCGACCACGGCAATACCCTGATCGTCATCGAGCACAACCTGGACGTGATCAAGACCGCCGACTGGATCATCGATCTCGGCCCCGAGGGCGGCGACGGTGGCGGTCGCATCATCGCCAGCGGCACGCCGGAACAGGTGGCGCAGGTCGAGGGCTCGCACACCGGCCATTATCTGCGCAAGATTCTGTCAACCAGCGCCTGAGGACGCTGTTAAACTCATTCGCCCCCGCACCGAACCCAGGGGAAGCGGGCAAGACATAAGGAGAGACCAAAACATGAATCGCCATCAAGGTGCACGCTGGCTGCTCGTTCTGGGCCTGGCCGGTGCCACGTCCCTCGCGGCTGCCAAAGTCAGCCCTGAGGAGGCTGCCCGGCTGGGCAAGGACCTGACCCCGGTCGGGGCGGAGAAGAAAGGCAATGGATCGACCATTCCGGACTGGACCGGCGGCTTTCCCAAGGGCGGAGATGTGTCCGGCGCCTATCCGGACAATCCGATGATACTCGGCGAGAAGCCGCTGTTTACCATCGACAAGAACAACATGGCGCAGCACGCCGACAAGATGACCGCCGGCCACAAGGCGCTGATGCAGCGCTACGGCGACACCTACAAGATGCATGTCTACAAGACGCATCGCAGTTCGGCCTGGCCGGAAGAGATTTACAAGGCCACCAAGGCCAATGCGACCACCGCGGTGCTGGAAGGCACCGACGGGCTGAAGGACGCCAAGCTGGGCTTTCCTTTCCCGATCCCGGGCAATGGTGCCGAGATCATCGTCAACCACAAGGTGCGCTGGCGTGGTGATGCGGTGATCCGCTACAACAATCAGGCCATCGTCCAGCCGGACGGCAGCTTCCAGCTCACCAAGCTGACCGAGGAAGTGAAGTTCAAGTATGGCTCGATCAAGCATCCGGCACCGCTGGAAGAGAACATGAATCTCTTCTACCTGTCCGAGGTGATCGCGCCCCCGCGCCTGGCCGGCCAGCTGCTGCTGGTGCACGAGACCCAGAACCAGATCAAGGACCCGCGTCAGGCCTGGATCTACAACCCCGGGCTGCGTCGCACCCGGCGGGCGCCGAACGTGGCCTACGACAACCCTTATGAGGGAACCGACGGCAACCAGTTCAACGACCAGGTCGACATGTACAACGGCGCCATGGACCGCTACAACTGGCAGCTGGTCGGCAAGAAGGAAATGTATATCCCGTACAACTCGGTGCGCATGGGCAGCGACAAGACCAAGTACGCGGACATCATCCGGCCCCGGCACGTGAACCAGGATCTGGCCCGATACGAACTCCACCGGGTGTGGGTGGTTGACGCCACGCTGCGGGAAGGCACCAGCCATACCTTTGGCCGGCGGACCTATTATGTGGACGAAGACTCCTGGACCATCGCTGTGATCGACTGCTACGACAAGCGCAACGAGATGTACAAGGTGCAGGAAGGCCATCTGACCTACGCCTCGAACATCCAGTCCATGGGCGGTGTGCCGGAGGTCATCTACGACCTGCAGTCTGGCCGCACCTTCCTCACGGCCCTGGCCAACGAGGACAAGCCGAACGACTTCAGTGTCAGCTTCGACGACAACGACTTCACGCCCAAGGCGCTGAAGAAGAAAGTCCGTCGCTAGACCGATCCGGCATCACCAAAACCCCGCCCCTCGAGGCGGGGTTTTTTGTTCCGGGTCCGGCAAGACGCTGCTAAGGTAGCGAAGCGACAAGGGGGTTGTGGATGGCGGGCAGACAGCTGGCAACCGCGACATGAGCGGCAGGGATCCCGATCAGGCAGCAGCGTCAGCGAGCGCATGGCCAGGGGTTCTGGCCGCGCTGTTCGCCGCCGGCTGCGGCGCGCTGCTCCTGGGTCTGGCGGGACGCCTGCTGTTCGGCACGGCCGGTGTGTCACTCGCCCTGATCGGCCTGCTGGGCGGCTTTGCCTGGTCCCTGATCCGCACCATGCAGCAGATGCTCGCGGCAGAGCGGGCTCGCCTGTCCCGGCCAAAGGCATCGGAACCGCCAGCTCCACAGCAGCCCGCCGCGGCCACGGCTGACAGGGCGCCGCCACCGACCGCCGCAGCCGCTGACGTCGCTCCATCTGACGCCGGCACATCCGCCCCTCATAGGCACCGGGCAGACGCACCACGACGGAGCGCGCCGGCGGAACCCTCGGCGCTGCAACGCCAGTTCGAGCGCGCCTGGACGCTGGGCTTGGCCTGGTTTCGTCGCGGCAACCCGATTGCACGCGCCGGCATCCTGATTCTGTTCTTTGGCGCTGCCTTTCTGGCCAAGTACGCCGCCGAGCACAATCTGTTCCCGCTGGAGCTGCGCCTGGCACTGGTCGCCACGGTGGCCATCGTGCTGCTCGCCATCGGCTGGCGCCTGCGCGACAGCCAGCGCGCTTATGCCCTTACCCTGCAGGGGGGCGGCGTGGCCGTGCTCTATTTGACCATCTACTCCAGCCTGCGCCTGTATCAGCTGATCCCGCCGGCGGCGGCGCTGGCCCTGCTCTGCATGGTCGCGCTGGCCGGCGCCGGACTCGCCGTGGCCCAACGCGCCCTGCCCCTGGCGGTGATCGGCTTCGCCGGGGGGTTCGCCGCTCCGCTCCTCGCCTCCAGCGGCAGTGGCAGCCATGTGGCCCTGTTCAGCTATTACGCGGCGCTCAATCTGGGCGTCTTCACCGTCGCCTGGTTCCGCGCCTGGCGGGCGCTCAATCTGGTTGGCTTTGTCTTCACCTTCGGCGTCACTGCTTTGTGGCGCGGCACCCGCTACAACACTGCGGAATTGTGGAGCACCGACGCCTTTCTGCTGCTGTTCTTCCTGCTCTATGTGGCCGTTTCCGTGCTGTTCGCACTGCGCCAGCCCACACGTCTGAAGAACGCGGTGTCCGGCACTCTGGTCTTCGGTCTGCCGGTGGTGGTATTCGGCCTGCACGCCAGTCTGGTCTCGGAGTTCGAAAAGGCCCTGGCGTGGAGCGCACTGGGTTTTGGCATCTTTTATCTCGGTCTGGCCTGGCTGCTTTGGCGCAGCGGGCGCGACAGCCTGCGACTGCTTTGCGAAGCCTTCGCCGCCCTCGGCGTGATCTTCGCCAGTCTCGCCGTTCCGCTGGGTTTCGATCGAGACGCGACCGCGCTGATCTGGGCTGTGGAAGGCGCCGGCTTCGTCTGGCTGGGCCTGCGGCAGGACCGCCTCGGCACCCGCGCCTTCGGCGCGCTGCTGCAATTCGGCGCCGCCCTGAACTATCTGCAGGCGCTGGACGGAGCACCACCCGCCCTCGCACTGATCAACAGCTGGTGCCTGGGCGCTCTCGGGCTCGCGGTGGCCGGCTATCTCAGCGGACTTTGGCTGCAGCGCGCCCACCCACGGCACCGGCTGGAAGCACAGGCGCAGTGGTTGTTCCTGCTCTGGGCCCTGCTGTGGTGGCTGGTCGCCGGGATCGGCGACATCGCGCGCTTCGCCCACCACAGCGTGGAACATGGCCTCACCCTGAGCCTGCTGGCAGCCACGGCCCTGCTGCTCTGGCATCTGGGACGACGCCTGTCCTGGCCCGCCAGCAGGCAGCTCTCCCGCCGCTTCATGCCCCTGGTTCTGGCCCTGGCCAGCCTGGCGCTGGCCCTGTCCGGTCACCCGCTGGATCACGGCGCCTGGTTTGGCTGGCCGCTGCTCTGGATCAGCCATTATCTGCTGCTGCGACAGGACGGGGACGGCAAGCTGCACGGCTGGCTGCACCCGCTGGGCCTGTGGACCCTGGCCCTGATCGCCTTGCCCGAAGCCCACTGGCAACTGGACCAGCGCCTGGACGGCGTCTGGCCGGCCCTGACGACCGGCCTGCTGCCGGCGCTGCTGCTGTGGATCACGGTGCGAGGTCCGGCGCGCTGGCCGCTCCGGGACTTCCGCCCCGTCTACCGCTTCCGCGGGGGCCTGCCGCTGGCCGTGGTGACGTTGCTCTGGCTGCTGCTGATGAATCTGGGCAGCAATGGCGACCCCGCGCCCCTGCCCTATGTCCCCCTGTTGAACCCCCTGGACCTGTCGGTGATGATCACCGTGCTCGCCCTGACAGGCTGGTGGCTGGGCCTGGCTTCGACGGAAAGGCAAGTCCTGCGCAGCCCGAATCCCCATCTCCTGCCGGCGCTCATCGCCGGCCTGGCATTCCTGTGGCTGAACGCCGCATTGCTGCGGGGCCTGCACTGGACTCTGGGCACCCCGCTGGACGGCGGCGGCATTCTGCGCTCGGTTCTGGTCCAGGCGGCGCTTTCGATCTTCTGGAGCCTGCTCGGCTTCGCCGCCATGCTGGCTGGCACCCGCCGGGCCATGCGCTGGCTGTGGCTCGGCGGCGCCGGGCTGATGGGGGTGGTGGTCCTGAAACTGTTCCTGATCGATCTGGCCGGCTCGGGCACCCTGGCGCGCATCGTGTCCTTCCTCGGTGTCGGGGCGCTATTGCTGGTGGCCGGCTATCTGTCACCACTGCCGCCGCGACGACCCGGCGCGGAGTCCGGCCCGTGAGGCGACTGCATCGAGCAAGCTGGCTGGCCGGGGTTCTGGCCCTGGGTGCCCAGGCATCCGCCCCTTCGCCGAAAGACTTCGCCAGCGGCATCGAACTGCCGCTGCCCCGGCCGGCCCCGGCCTACGAACTGGAACTGCCGCCCGTGGTCTATCAGCGTCTGACTCGCCGCGATCTGGCTGACATGCGGGTCTTCAACGACCGGGGCGAGGTGGTCCAGCACGCGCTGTGCGCTCCCCGCCTGATCACCCGGACCGAACAGCGCCATCAGGTCCTTCCGCATTTCGGCCTGCCGCCAGGCAGCCCGCCCGCGACACTCGTGGGACCCAGCCTGCGGCTGACCACTCCCGACGGGGCGCGTATCGACTACCAGCAGGCCCGCAAGCCCGAGCCAACAGCACCAGACCCGAACCGGCCGGCGGACGGCGCCGCGATCACCATCCAGGCGCCTCAGGTCGCCAGGCAGGCGGCACCCGACGCTGACAGCATCCCCCGGGACGGACCGAAACCCGTTCCCGGCATGGCGCGGGACGGCCACCACGAGTACATCATCGATGCCCGGATGCTGGCGCTGGCGCCCGACGGCCTTCTGCTGGACTGGGACTGGCGCAACCCGGAAGGGCGCGCCGAACTGAACCTGCGGGTGGATGGCAGCCAGAACCTGGACGCGTGGCAGAACCTGGTCGAGCGCAGCACGCTGCTGCGGGCCGGAGCCGATGACCGGCATCTCGAACGCTCCATGATCGAGCTGCCCGCCACCCGGTTTGCCTTTCTCCGCCTGCGCCCTCTGGACCCGGAACCGCGCGACTGGCTGCGCGGGGTCGAAGCCCGCACCGAGCTTGTGCAACGCGAGCCCGCACC
>JBFKIN010000190.1:0-5600 GCA_041632255.1 Oceanococcus sp.
GCCGGGGCGCAGCATTGCCGAAGTCATCGCGGCCGCGGGCCGGGAGCCCAAACGGTCGCAACTGCCGGCGGAGCAGGCCGAGGCGCACCGCCGCTATCTGGATCTGCTGGAGAAGGCGTCGGGAAACTGCCTGTGGCTGGAGGCGGAACGGGCTGAGACGGAGGCGCCCCGGACGGCCAGCGCCTAGCGCCCCGAACCATCTGGGCCGCAGGCTGCAGCCACTGCGCCCGTCTCGCTCAGATCACCAGTTGCAGCAGCATCAGGCCGAGCAGGCCGATCAGCAACAGCCCTCCGCTGGTCATCGGCCAAACGGCGGTGATTTCGCGTGGGCTGAACGCGTCCACCAGCAGGCGCCGGCCTGCACGCAACAAGACCCCTGACATGGCCGTCCAGCGGCCCCGAAGTCCAGCCCACAGCATCAGGGTCGCGCGCCACAGCCCGGGCAGCCAGCGGCGATAGATCACGTCGCTGTCGAGATTCAGGCCCCGCACTTCAGCCGGGTACCAGCCCAGCCGGATCAGCGTGACAAAGGCCAGGGCCGCAAACAGCAACAGCTGGTACTGGCCGACGATATGCTCCGGCGTGTAGGGCTTGTAGGTCGAGCCATTCGGCAGCAGGGCGTACAGCGGATCGGGGTAGACGCCGATCGCGATGCACAGGAAGGCGGTGATGCCCATGGCCAGCAGCATGGAACGCGGCGCCTCGTTGCAACGCCGGCCCGAATCGTGGGCAAAGAAACTGAAATACGGGACCTTGATGCCGGAATGGTCCAGCACGCCGGCCGAGGCGAACAACAGCACCAGCCACAAGATCATGTGGTGCTCCATCGCAGCGGCGGTGAGGATCATGGACTTGGTGACGAAACCGGAAAACAGCGGGAAGGCCGAGATCGACATCGAGCCGATGATGCAGAAGCGCGCGGTCCAGGGCATCGAGGCGTACAGCCCGCCCAGTTCCGAAGCCTTGACCGTTCCGGCCCGGAACAGCACCGCGCCCATGGCCATGAACAGCAGCGCCTTGTACAGGATATGGGCGAAGGCGTGCGCGGCCGCACCGTCGATGGCCAGCGAGGTGCCGATCCCGATGCCGGCGACCATGAAGCCCAGCTGGTTGTTCAGCGAGTAGGCCAGCACCTTGCGCAGGTCGTTTTCCAGGACCGCGAAGAAGATGGGAAACACGGTCATGGTGGCCCCGATCCACATCAGGGATTCGGTGCCGGCATAGCCGCGGGCCAGTGCGTACACCGCCAGCTTGGTGGTGAAGGCCGAGAGCATCACCGTGCCGGCGGCCGAGGCGCGGGGGTAGGCGTCCTGCAGCCAGTTGTGCAGCAGCGGGAAGGCGCATTTGATGCCGAAGGCGAGGAAGATCCAGACGCCGCCCGGACCGTCCAGGCCGATGTGCACGAAGTCAGTGGTGCCGGTGGCGCGGATCCACAGGATGGCGCCGGCCAGCAGGGCGATGCCGGAGATGATCTGCAGCAGGAAATAGCGCAGGCCGGCGCGGATGTGCGCGTCGGAAGGGCGTGCCTGGCCGTTCCAGACGATCAGCACCGAGGCCAGCGCGGTCAGTTCCCAGTGGATGAACAGGCTGATCAGGTCGCCAGCCAGGGTCGCCGCGACGGCGGCGCCGGCGTAGATCAGCCCGGCGCTGCGCAGCAGCCGGCTGTCCTCGGCCAGGGCGAAAAGCTGGCCCAGGAAGGCGGCGATCAGGAAGATCAGGGCAAAGATGAAACCCAGGCGGTCCGCCCGCAGCGGCGTGATCTCGTAGCCGAACAGGCTGGCCTGCCAGAGGTGGCCGTCCGGCAGCGCGAACAGGGTGGCGATGGCCAGCAGCGGCAACCCGAGGGCGAGAGCCTGACCGGCCCGCCGGGGCAGGCCGGCGGCGATGAGGCCGCCCAGGATCAGCTGATATCCGGGGTGAAGCAGCAGTTCAGTCATCACCGCGCTCCCGGGCCGGGCTGTCGGCCGGTTCCTCGTCGTCGCCGTAGTAGCTTTCCTCGCGGCGCAGCCAGGGGCGCAACTGCTTGGCCGAAAGGACGATGAAGCAGTAGGCGAGAAAGCCGAAACCGGCGAAGAAGCCCGGCCAGGCCTCGAAGGCGAAATGCGGATGGTGTTCGATCAGCAGACCGGCGATCAGGCTGGCGATGCAGCCGGCCACCAGCAGGCGCTGGGCAATCAGCCCGGCGCGGCTGGGCGAACCCGAAGGCTGGCTCATGGTGCGGCTCCGGTAGCGGCGGCCAAGGCGCCGGATAGCGGCGCCCAGAAGAACAGGCCCAATGAGATCAGCGCGGTGGCGCATAAGGGCAGCACGCAGGCCAGCGGCGCCTCGGCCCAGCGCCAGCCGCCCTCGCCGGCCAGGAAGGCCCGCGCCGGGATCGGCAGCAGGTAGGCGATGTTGAGCAGGGTGCTCAGGGTCAGCACGCCCAGCAGCCAAGCCTGACTGGCGTCCAGCGCGCCCACCATGAGGTACCACTTGGTCCAGGCGCCGCCGGCCGGAGGCAGGCCGATGATGGAGATGGCGCCCAGTGCAAAGGCGGCGAAAGTCAGTGGCATCTGCCGGCCGAGGCCGTCCAGCTCGCTGACCAGGGTCTTGTGGTGAGCCGTATAGATCGCGCCGGCGCAGAAGAACAGGGTGATCTTGCCGAAGGCGTGCATCAGGATCTGCAGGCCGCCGGCATAAGCCGCTGCCGCCGTGGCCAGACTGGCTGCAAGGCTCACGTAGGCCAGCTGGCTGACCGTCGAATAGGCGAGGCGCCGCTTCAGGTTGTCGCTGTGCATGGCGATCAGCGAGGCGGCGATCATGCTGAAGGCGGCGAGATAGACGATGGGCATGGCCGAGCCGCTGACCGACAGCAGGTCCAGGCCAAAGACATAGAGGGTGATCTTCAACACGCAGAACACCCCGGCTTTCACCACCGCTACCGCGTGCAGCAGGGCGCTGACCGGGGTTGGCGCCACCATGGCGGCCGGCAGCCAGCCGTGCAGCGGCATCAGGGCGGCCTTGCCGATGCCGAACAGGAACAGGGCATACAGGATCCCCAGGCCCACGGGGCCGATTCCGCTGTGGGCCAGGATGCCGCCGGGGGTGAAGTTGCCGGTGCCGGCGCTGTGCTGAACGATGAGAATGGCGGGCAGCAGCAGTGCAACCGAACTGGGCAGCAGGTAGGCCAGGTAGGTCTTGCCCCCGGCCCTGGCCGTGGCATTGCCCTTGTGTGCGACCAGCGGATAGGTCGCCAGGGTCAGGATTTCGTAGCCGACGAACAGGGTGAACAGATTGCCGGCCAGGGCGATGCTCTGGGCCCCGGCGATGGACAGGGCGAGGAAGACGAAGAAGCGGGTCTGGTTCTTCTCCTCGGTGCCGCGCAGGTAGCCGGCAGCGTAGATTGCGGTGACTGGCCAGAGCACGCCGGCAACGAGCGCGAAGAGCAGGCCCAGCGGCTCAACCGCCCAGTAGAGCGAGAGGCCGGCGCCAAAGTCGGTCAGCAGCAGTGCGGCGTCCGGCGACTGCTGCAGGGCAATGGCGCTGGCTGCGGTCGCGACGCCACCGGCGACCGAAACCGCCTCGCGCAGGTTCGGCCAGCGCCCGCAGAGCCCGATCAGGACTGCGGTCAGCAGGGGCAGTACGATAGGCAGGCTGATCATGGCGCGAACAGGGCCTGGGCGGCCGGCAGGCTGAGCTCCAGCAGCGGCTGCGGCCACAGGCCGAACAGCAGCGAGGCGGCGGCCGTCAGCAGCATGGGCAGGCGCAGGTGGACCGGGGCCGGGGCACGAGCTTCGTCCTGGGCCGGCGCCTGCCAGATCGGCAACACGATGCGGCCCGTGTACAGCACGGCCAGCAGGGAGCTGAGCGCCAGCGCGATGATGCCCAGCACCGCGCCATCGGCCCAGGCCGCCTGGATCAGGATCCACTTGCCGACAAAGCCGGCGGTCAGCGGCACGCCGAGCAGCGAGGCGGCGCCGAGGCTGAGGCAGACGGCGGTCAGCGGATCACGCCGTCCCAGCCCGCGCAGGGACTCGATGCGGTCATCTGCCAGCGCGGCACAGGCGATGAACAGCCCGCCCTTGGCGATCGCGTGAATCAGCAGGTACAGCCAGGCGGCGGTGATGCCTGCCGGACTGAGCAGGGACAGGCCCAGCACGATGTAGCCGACCTGGGCCACACTGGACCAGGCCAGGACCAGACTCAGGCGTTGCTGCTGGATGGCCGCCAGCGAGCCGAACAGCATGCCGGCACAGGCCAGGATCAGCAGCAGCGCATCGACATGATGGGCGCTGAGCCAGCCGACGCCGAGTACGCCGAAGCCGAATCGGGCCAGCGCATAGATCGAGACCTTGGTGCCGCTGGCGGCAAGGAAGGCGGAAACCGCCCCCGGCGCCTCGGCATAGACCCCGGGCAGCCACTGGTGCAGGGGAAACAGCGCGCTCTTGAGTGCGAAGCCCAGCAGCAGGAAGGCCGCGCCCACCAGCACGGCCTGGGGCAGCGGGCTGCCGGCCAGGCGCGTGGCGATGTCGGCCATGTTCAGGCTGCCGGTGGCCATGTACAGCAGGCCCACACCCAGCAGCACGAAGCTGCCGCCCAGGGTCCCCAGCATCAGATACTGGAAGGCGGCGCGCAGCGCGCCGCGCCGCGGGCCTGCGGCGACCAGGGCGTAGGTCGACAAGGAGGAGATTTCCAGGAAGACGAAGACGTTGAAGGCGTCTCCCGTCGCGGCGATGCCGGCCAGACCGCAGACGCAGAGGCAGAACAGGGCGTAGAAGAGCGCGAGGCGCGGCGGTTCCAGCTGCGGCAGGGCCTTGGGGGGCAGGCACAGCAGGCTGATCAGCGCGGCGCACATGATCAGCAACAGAATCGGCCGGTTGGCCCCGTCCACCTCAAGGGCGATGCCCACCGGCGCCTGCCAGCCGCCCAACGCGCTGCTGCCGTCGCCCAGGGCAAAACAGTAAAGCGTCGCCGCGAGGCCAGCGGCCATGGCGAACAGGGCCAGCAGCCAGGCGACGACGCGGCCACCGACCAGTGCGATCGACGGGGCGGCCAGCAGCGGGATCAGCACCGGAAGGACCAGGGCATTCATTCGGCCGCCTCCTGTTCCAGAATCTCGTCCTCGTCGATGCTGCCGTAGGCCTCGTGGATACGCACCACGATGGCCAGTCCCATGGCCAGGGTGGCGATACCAACCACGATCGCGGTCAGGATCAGCACATGGGGCAGCGGATGGGAGTACACGGTATAGCCGTCGGCCAGGATCGGCGCTGTGCCCTCCAGGCGCTTGCCCAGAGAGATGTAGAACACGAAGATCGCGGTCTGGAAGATGGACAGGCCAATCAGCCGTTTGATCAGGTTGTCGTAGGCCAGAACGATGTACAGCCCGATCATCAGCAGGGCCATGGCGGCGTAACCGTTGAACAGGGCGAGGCTCACGGCTGGCTCCGTCGTCGTCCGGCGAAGGCGTAGAAGATCAGGATCATCACCGCCGCGACCGTCAGGCCGACGCCCAGTTCCACGAGCAGAATGCCCAGATGCTGGCCGTGGCTGGGGTTGGCCGGGTCGATTGCGCTGTAATCCAGGAAAGCCCGGCCACGCAGCAGACTGAATACGCCGAC
>JBFKIN010000191.1:0-5581 GCA_041632255.1 Oceanococcus sp.
CCCCGCTGCGGCAGTGAGGGCCAGGGCCCTGCGCAGAGGTCAGGCCTTGGCTGGGTCAGAGGCTTTACGGTTCCGGGCTGGACAGCCAGGGCCACTGCTCCGGAAGCGAGGACATCACCCTGCCGGCCGGTCAGCCCATCGCTAACTCAGAGGCTTTTCGGTTCCGCTGTGACCTGCCGTGGCGGCGACAGTCGCGAGCGGATTCTGACTTCGCTGCTGAGCAGCCGATGCACCGGGCAGCGGTTGGCGATCTGGAGCAACCGGTCCTGCTGGACTTCGCTCAAATCTCCGATGAGGGTGATTTCACGATGGATTTCGTCGATCGTGCCCTGTGGGCTCATGCAGTCGGCGCAGTCCTCCGCGTGGATCTTGAACAACTCAAGCCTGACTTCCACGCCCTGCAGGGGAATGTCCTTCAGCTTCGCGTACATGCGCAGGGTCATGCCGGTGCAGGCCCCCAGACCCATCAGCACGAATTCGTAAGGGTTGGGGCCGGCGTCCTGCCCACCCAGTGCCTCGGTTTCATCCGCGGCCATCTGATGCGGGCCAACCCGGAGCTGCTGGAGAAACTGGCCGGGCTCTGTTTCGCGGACGAGGACTGTGCGGCTTGGCGGGCCAGGACTCATCGGAAGTTCGGCCTTCGCGAAGCTGTCAGGACGGATTCACAAGTCGGCCATACAGCGCGTCCTTGAGCAGCAGTCGCTGCTTCTTCATCGTTTCCAGTTCGGCATCGGAGCAATGTTCGATGCCGTCTTCGATGCGCACGATGTTGTGGTCAATGTCGTGATAGGCGTCGAACTGGCGCGCGAAATGCTGATCCTGCATTTTGAGCTGGTGGATGCGCTGCTTGAGATCGGGGAACTCGAGAACCAGCGCGTGCTGATCAATGTGCATGTTGCTCTCCTTCGGCACAGTCAATGCAATGTATGGCATAGGGCAGGACGGCGAGCCGCTCGGCGGGTATCGCCTTGCCGCATTTTTCGCAGCAGCCGTAACGGCCCTGGGCCAGTTTGCTCAGGCTGCGATTGATCAATGACAGTTCCAGCTCGGCTTCGCGTCTGATCTCGCTCAGCGCATCGTCATTTTCGCGCTCCTGCGCCTGGTCCTCGGCATCAGCGCTGCGGCCCTTTTCGAAGTCGCGGCGAATGGCCTCGATGCGCTGGCGCAGGGTCTCCCGCTCGCGTTCCAGATTGGATTTCAGTTCGTGCATGTCGCTCATGACATTTCCGTCGGTGGTGCTGTTACGGCCATGCTGACAGGGGCCGGGCTCGGACTTCCTGATCTCGGTCAAGCGCGACCGGCGGATCAATCGGCATGGAATTGATCTGTGTCATCGGGAGCAGCGACTGGCCGGTATAGGCTCATCCTCGCGCCGGCACCCGTGATGGGGCGCCGGGATCAGACGAATGAGGAGAGAGCACACATGAGCCTGACAAGTTGGAATCCCTTTCGGGAGCTGGATGCGATGTTCGATCATTACCACCGGGCATTTCCCCGTCGTCCCGAAGGAGCGGCAACGTCGCTGTCACCGGCCGAATGGTCCCCCAGCGTCGATATCGCCGAGTCGGAGAAGGAATATCTGATCAGCGCGGAATTGCCCGGCGTCGACAAGAAGGACATGCATGTCCAGGTCGAGAACGGGGTGCTGCGTCTGAGTGGCGAACGTCGCGTGGAGCAAGAGACGAAAGACGCGAAGCTGCACCGCATAGAACGCTTCTACGGGGAGTTCAGTCGCGAATTCGCGTTGCCCGAGGATGCAGACACCGCAGCTATCACGGCGGAGTCCCGGGACGGCGTTCTGAAGCTGCATATTCCCCGCAAGGCACCGGATCATCCGCACAAGCACCAGGTGGACATCCACTGAGCCCAGCTGCGAAAGCCACCGCCACGGTTGTGCGGCTGTTTATGCTCAATGTGGCGGCTGCGGCCCGGCGGAAACCGCGAGGATCTCAGGTCGCTTCGAGCTGAGTTCAGAATGGGCGGGGCCTGTCGCACGGCCCGCGCTCGCGGCAGAAAGAAAAACGGCGCCGTCAGGCGCCGTAAGTCTTTGATAATTTGGTAGGCGCGATTGGATTCGAACCAACGACCCCCACCATGTCAAGGTGGTGCTCTAACCAACTGAGCTACGCGCCTGCGAAGAGGCGCGCAATTTACGCGAAGCCTGTCGGCAAAGCAAGCGGCGGGGTCGGCCCAGGCCGTCAGGCGGCTACGAGCCGGGCAGTTCCAGCGCGCTCTCACGCAGCCGCTTGAGCTCGTCGCGCTTCTGCGCCGCGAGTTCGAACTCCAGGTTGGCGGCGGCCTCGAACATCTCCTTTTCCAGCGTCTTGACCAGCCTGGCGAGCTCTGCAGGTGCCATGGCCTGATAGCGGGCCTGTTGCTCGGCGACCTTTCGATTGCCCCCCTGGCTGACGTTCTCGTATCCGGCGTGCATCACATCCATCACGGCCTTGCGGATGCCCTGGGGCGTGATGCCGTGTTCCTCGTTGTGGGCCTGCTGTTTGAGACGACGGCGCTCGGTCTCCTCCAGCGCCGCCTTCATCGAGCCGGTGATCTGGTCGGCGTAGAGGATCGCCTTGCCATTGAGATTGCGTGCGGCGCGACCGATGGTCTGGATCAGCGAGCGCTCGGAGCGCAGGAAACCTTCCTTGTCCGCATCGAGGATGGCAACCAGGGACACCTCGGGAATATCCAGGCCTTCGCGCAGCAGGTTGATGCCGACCAGCACGTCGAAAGCGCCCAGGCGCAGATCGCGGATGATTTCGGCGCGCTCGACGGTATCGACATCGGAGTGCAGGTAGCGCACCCGCACGCCGTTCTCGTACAGGTATTCGGTCAGGTCCTCGGCCATGCGCTTGGTCAGGGTGGTGACCAGCACCCGCTCCTGAACGGCGCTGCGCTCACGGATCTCGCCCAGCAGGTCGTCGACCTGGCGGCCCACAGGGCGGATCTCGGTCTGCGGATCGATGAGGCCGGTGGGACGGACCACCTGTTCGATGATGGCGCCGGCCTGAGTGGCTTCGTAAGGGCCGGGGGTAGCGGAGACGAAGATGGTCTGCGGCGCCAGGCGCTCGAATTCCTCGAAGCGCAGCGGCCGGTTGTCCAGCGCCGAGGGCAGGCGGAAGCCGTACTGCACCAGGGTCTCCTTGCGCGATCGGTCGCCCTTGTACATGGCGCCCAGCTGCGGAATCGTCACGTGGGACTCGTCAATGACCAGCAGCGCATCGGGCGGCAGGTAATCGAACAGGCAGGGCGGTGGCTCGCCCGGGGCGCGGCCGGACAGGTAGCGCGAGTAGTTCTCGATGCCGTTGCAGTAGCCCAGCTCCTGAATCATCTCCAGGTCGAACAGGGTGCGCTGCTCCAGACGTTGGGCCTCGAGCAGCTTGCCGCCCTCGCGCAGCTGGGCGAGGCGATCGCGCAATTCGTCCTTGATCGCATCGAGCATGTCCAGCTGACGCTGGCGCGAGGTGACGTAGTGGGTCTTGGGGAAGATGGTGTAGCGCGGCACCCGCTGGCGCACCTCGCCGGTGAGCGGATCGAACAGGCTGATGCTCTCGATCTCGTCATCGAACAGCTCCAGGCGCACCGCCTCGTCGTCGGATTCGGCCGGGTGGATGTCGATCACGTCGCCGCGCACCCGGAAGCAGCCGCGACCGAATGTCATGTCGTTGCGGCTGTATTGCAGGTCGGCCAGGCGGCGCAGCAGATCGCGCTGGTCCAGACGCTCGCCCTTGACGAAGTGCAGCACCATCTGGAAGTAGGCTTCGGGGTCGCCCAGGCCGTAAATGGCTGACACCGAAGCGACCACGATGGTATCGCGCCGCGACAGCATGGCCTTGGTGGCGGACAGGCGCATCTGCTCGATGTGCTCGTTGACCGACGAGTCCTTCTCTATATAGGTGTCGGAGGAGGGGACATAGGCCTCCGGCTGGTAATAGTCGTAGTAGGACACGAAGTACTCCACGGCATTGTTCGGGAAGAATTCCCGAAACTCGCCATAGAGCTGGCCCGCCAGGGTCTTGTTCGGCGCAAGCACCAGCGCGGGGCGCTGAAGTTCATGGATGACATTGGCAATGCTGAAGGTCTTCCCCGAGCCGGTCACGCCGAGCAGGGTCAGGTGACTGAGGCCGGACTCCAGGCCGTCCACCAGGCCGCGAATGGCCGCTGGCTGGTCGCCCGCAGGGGGCCAGTCGGCCTTGAGTTCGAAGGGATTGTCGAGTGGAGTCAGCATCGTGATTCCCGTATGATTTTGCGCCCTGATTCCATGACGAGAGCTTCGTGAGTACTGTCCTGTCCGACCGCGTTCAGCGCATCAAGCCTTCGCCCACACTGGCTGTCACCGCCAAGGCCGCCGAGTTGCGCGCCGCAGGTCGTGATGTGATTGGCCTGGGCGCCGGGGAGCCCGATTTCGACACGCCGGAGCACATCAAGGCGGCCGCGATCCAGGCCATGCAGGCCGGAAAAACCAAGTATACGCCGGTAGGCGGCACCCCCGAACTGAAGCAGGCGGTGATCGCCAAGTTCGAGCGGGACAATGGCCTCAAGTACACGGCGGACCAGATCCTGGTCTCCTGCGGTGGCAAGCAGAGTTTCTTCAACCTCGCTCTGTCGATTCTGAACGAGGGCGATGAGGTGATCATTCCGGCGCCCTACTGGGTGTCCTATCCGGACATGGTGCTGGTGGCCGACGGCAAGCCGGTGATCCTGGAAACCAGCCCCGAGACCGAGCTGAAAATCTCGCCAGAGCAGCTGGAAGCGGCGATTACGCCGCGCACCAAGCTGCTGGTGCTGAACAGCCCCTCCAACCCCAGCGGCAAGGCCTATACCCGGGCCGAGTTCGAGGCGCTGGCCGAGGTGCTGCGTCGTCATCCGCAGGTGTACATCGCCACCGATGACATGTACGAGCACATCCTGTGGACGCCCGAGCCCTTCAGCAACATCGTGATGGCGGCGCCGGATCTGTACGACCGCACCCTGGTGCTGAATGGCGTGTCCAAGGCCTACTCCATGACCGGCTGGCGCATCGGCTACGCGGGCGGCCCGGTGGACATCATCAAGGCCATGAGCAAGGTGCAGTCGCAGAGCACCTCGAACCCGGCCTCCATCTCGCAGGCGGCCGCCACGGCCGCACTGAACGGTGACCAGGGCTGCGTGGCCGAGATGAACAAGGCCTTCAAGGTCCGCCACGACTTCGTGCTGGAGCGTCTGAACGCCCTGCCGGGCGTGCGCTGTCTGCCCTCGGACGGCACCTTCTACGCCTTTCCGGACTTCTCCGGCGCGATCGATGCGCTGGACGGGGTCGAGGACGACATCGCGCTGGGCGCCTACCTGCTGGAGAAAGCCGAAGTGGCGCTGGTGCCGGGCTCGGCCTTTGGCAGCCCCGGTCACATGCGCTTGTCCTACGCGACCAGCCAGGACAAGTTGCAGCAAGCGCTGGAGCGCATCGCGGCGGCGCTGTAAGGCCCCATTTGCGGCTGCTGCGAGGTCGTCGGGACAGGGATTCGGGTTTTGCCAAATCCGGCCTTGTCCCACCGGGGTCGCATCGCTATAATGCCGCGCTTTCCAACGTTCCCCGATAGCTCAG
>JBFKIN010000192.1:0-5570 GCA_041632255.1 Oceanococcus sp.
GGTCTGGTCAACACACGGCGGCTGTCCCAGACCATCTACTACTCGCTGAACCCCGGCCCGGCAGCCGACATCATCGCCGTGCTGCATGGCCATTTCTGTCGCCAGTGACCCTGTCGGGGGCGGCGGGCAACGCGCGACTCAGAAACGCCAGCTCAGACCAAGGCTGAGCTCGAACTGATGCATATTGAGTTCGATCACCTGATCGTTCTCGTCCTCGCCGAAGGAATCGGAGGTATCAGCGAAACCGGCGCCGCCCGCGCCCAGAGCGAGCAGGTCCGCTTCCGTATTGGACAACGGGTTGCGCCCGCGGACGGGCCGCTCCGCCGCGTACATGAACGCGCTGTCGATGGACAAATTGTCGGACCAGCGATAGGACAGACCGATGGTGTAATGCTGCTCCACCACGCCCGGCGCCAGCACATTGAACAGTACCGCCTCACCCGGCACGGGCTGCTCGGTCAGGCTGACCCCGGCACGGACCTGGTACCGCTCGGCACTGTACTGATAGCCCAGCTTGACCACGCTCATATCCTGCCAGCCGAAACCTGGCCCGCTCGCAGCGCCCAGGCAGGCCGCGCTGGGCGCATCACTCCCCTGCAGCCCACCCGTCAGGCGAAACATCAAGCGCGGCAGGGCGCAGTTGTTGACGAAATCGTTCGGGTCGAAGGGATTGCCCACCGACACGATGTCACTGTAGTTGATCTGCTGGACATCCAGGACCAGCCGCTGGCGCTCTCCGAGACGCAGGGCGACGCCCAGATTCCAGGTTTCGGGAATGTCGAAATTGCCGTTGCCGGCGAACAGGCCCCGGTAATCCTCGAACTCCGTCATCCTGATCTTGCCCTGATAGGAGCCACCCAGCGTCAGCCAGGGCAGACCGGTCATGAATCCGACCCGATAGCCGGCGCCGTAGGAAAAATCGTGTCCCTGGTTGGAGACGCGGTCCGGACTGTTCGAGAACTGAGCGAAGGCCCCCAGGCCCTGGGCGGCAAAACGGTTGATCGCGATCAATGGCGCGATGCCAATCGAACTCACCTCGCCCAGGCGCATGGAAAACGATGGGGCGAGAAACATCATCGCCATGTCCACCCCGGTCCGGGCGCTGTCCTCGCCGCAGAAGTCCGCCGCGTTGCTGCCGCTGAGCACCTCGCCTCCGCCCAGACTGCCTGCGCACTCGGTGGTCAGGCCGGTCATGCCCTGGGCGAAGATGGCGCTGTTCCCCTTGTATTCCGTATTCATGCCGCCGTTGCCGTACATGGCGAAGCCCCACGAGGCCCAGTCACCGATGGGTCGCGACATGGAAAATCCGGGGATCGGCCAGTACTCGTTATGGCTGTGACGCGTGGCGGCCGAAATCGTCACGATGCCATTGCTGGCGTTTTCGCCCCGCTCGAAGGCTGTGTACTGGCGGCGTGGATTGAACAGGGACAGTCCCACCGCCGTTTCATGGCCGACCCAGAAGACACCGGCCGGATTGATCGCCACGATCATGGAATCAGCCGGCAAGGCGGTCCCGGCGCCACCCATCGCCTTCTGCACCAGGCCGTAACCATGGCTGAAATACCCGTTGGTGGCATGCGCGCCGGTCGCGGCCAGGCCCAGCGCCATCACTGCCGCAAATCGCGTTCGTTTCATCTCGGATTGATCCTTGAGCCGGTGCAGGCGTATGGCCCGTCGACCGGAAATTCGACTACACTCTGGATATAAGCATATTTCTCACAGTTATTAACCATGCCCGGGAATGTGCCCCGCGGTTATATGCCCTGGCGCGATCATACCAACGCGACCCCTGCCGGAAGAAATGCGCTTGACCCGTTTCCCCCCACTGCCCCTTGTCCTGGCCCTGCGCGCTGACGACGCCCGGCCGCGCACCGATGATCTGATCGCCGGCACGATCACCGCGATACTCCTCGTCCCGCAGGGCATGGCCTATGCGCTGCTGGCCGGCCTGCCTCCGCAGATAGGCCTGTACGCCAGCATTGTTCCACCGGCCGTGTATGCACTGTTCGGCAGCAGCCGTGCGCTCGCTGTCGGGCCGGTCGCGGTGGCGGCTTTGATGGTGGCCAGCGCCCTGGGCGGCTATGCCGGTGACGATTCCAGCCGCTGGCTGGGCGGGGCCCTGATTCTGGCTGCGGAGACCGGACTGGTGCTGCTCGCCATGCGGGTGCTCCGGCTCGGTGTTCTGGTCAACTTCATCAGCCATCCGGTGCTGTCCGGCTTCACCAGCGGAGCGGCCCTTCTCATCATCATTTCCCAGCTGCCTGCCCTTTGCGGACTGTCGCTGCCACGGGCCGATCCCATGACCCTGCTGCAGCAACTGGGGGGGCACCTGGACAGCATCCACGCTGCCACGGCCTTCACCAGCCTGAGCGCCATTGTCCTGTTGTTACTGAGCCGGCGGCCGCTGATCCGGGCCCTGGTCGGGGCCGGACTGAGCCCCCGCGCTGCGGGCATGTGCTCGCGCGCGGCGCCGCTGGCCATCGTACTGGCGGCAACCGTTCTCTCCGCCCAATTCGACGCCGCGGCTAGGCACGGGCTGGCGGTCGTGGGCGCCATCCCGGCAGGACTGCCGCTTCCGTCACTGGCTTTCCTGCAGCTCGAGGGCTGGCGGGAACTGGCGCCGTCCGCCGTGCTGATTGCGCTGGTCGGCTACGTGGAAAGCATTTCCGTTGCCCGCATGCTCGCCCTGCGGCGACGCCAGAGTATCGATGCCAACCAGGAACTGACCGCCCTCGCCGCCAGCAATCTGGCCGCAGCCGTGGTCGGCACCATGCCCGTGGCCGGCGGCTTCTCCCGCTCCGTCGTGAATGTTGACGCTGGCGCCCGCACCCAGCTGGCGACTCTGGTGACTGCCGGCCTGGTCACTCTGGTCGCCCTCTTCTTTACCGGCTGGTTCCACCATCTTCCGCAGGCCGTGTTGTCCGCGATCATCGTGGTGGCCGTGGCGCAGCTGATCGATGCGGACGCGGCCCGCCACATATTCGCCTACGACCGGGGTGACGGCGCGACCCTGCTGGCCACCCTCGCCGGGGTGCTGCTGCTGGGCATCGAGGCCGGACTGGTCCTGGGCATTGTTCTGGCCCTCTCCCTGTACCTGCGGCGCACGAGCGCGCCGCACATGGCGGTGCTTGGACGGATTCCCGGGACGGAGCATTTCCGGAACATCGAACGGCATGAGGTGAGCTGCGTGCCGGGACTGCTGATCCTGCGCATCGATGAAAACCTCTATTTCGCCAACATCGGCGCCGTGGAGGGCTTCATCGAACAGCAACTGCAGCAGCGTCCCGATACCCGTACCGTACTGCTGGTCATGTCGGCGGTGAATTTCATAGACGCCAGTGCCGAAGAACAGCTGGAGCGCCTGGAAGAAGCGCTGCACCAGCGACAGGTTGCCCTGCATATGGCCGAGGTGAAGGGCCCGGTGATGGACAGGCTGAAACGCACCCGCCTGGCCAAGCGCCTGGCCCAAGGACGCATTCACCTGTCCACGCACATCGCACTGCAATCACTCGGCGGAAAAACCGATGCGACCTAGCATTGTTCAGGAAAAGGGCCACCGCAGCTCGTCCGGCAAGACGCGGGCGAAATTCCACACAGCGATTGACGGCTGCTAGCCATCGAGTTCCGACCAGCGCCAGTCGGCAAAGCGCTCGCGCAGCTTGAGCTTCATGAATTTGCCGGTGGATGTGCGCGGGATTTCGTCGATGAAGACGAAATCATTCGGCAGGCACCATTTCTCGAAGCTGCCCAGCAGATGCTCGCGCAGTTCCTCGGCGCCCAGTTCAACACCCGGCTTCTTCACCACGCAGGCCAGCGGCCGCTCCATCCACTTGGGATGCGCCACGGCGATCACCGCCGCTTCGGCCACCGCCGGGTGGGCCATGATCTCGTTCTCCAGTTCCACCGAGGAGATCCATTCCCCGCCGGACTTGATCAGGTCCTTGGTCCGATCGGCAACGTGTATGGTCCCCTCCGGCGTGATCGAGGCGACATCGCCCGTGCGGAACCAGCCGTCTGCGGTGAAGGCGTCCGCAGCATCCGGGCGCAGGTAGTAGCTGCCCGTCACCCAGGGCCCGCGGCATTGCAGTTCGCCCGTGCTCTTGCCGTCCCAGGCTGCCTCGCCCTCGTCATTGACGATGCGCACATCCACCAGCGGCACCGGCACGCCGGCCTGGGCGCGGTACCAGTGTCGCGCCTCATCGCCCCGCGCGGCCACTTCCGGGCGTAACTGGGCCAGGGAGCCCAGCGGTGAGGTTTCGGTCATGCCCCAGGCCGCAATCACCTGCAGATCGAATGCCTCGAAGGCCCTGACCATGGAC
This sequence comes from Oceanococcus sp., assembly GCA_041632255.1. GTDB lineage: Bacteria > Pseudomonadota > Gammaproteobacteria > Nevskiales > Oceanococcaceae > Oceanococcus. The sequence continues at coordinate 4,320 of JBFKIN010000192.1, forward strand.
ACCGGCGTGGCCGAGCCACCGACGATCATGCGCATGCCGCTGCTGAGCCGCCACTGGCGCTCGCCCTTCTCCAGCGCCTGCAGGATGCCCATCCAGATGGTGGGCACGCCGGCGGTGACCGTCGCGCCGGTCCGCTCGTAGAGCTCGAGCAGGGATTCGGGGTCCAGGTGCGGCCCGGGCAGCACTTGCCGGGCGCCGACCATCGCGGCGGCATAGGGCATGCCCCAGGCCATGGCATGGAACATGGGCACCACCGGCACGATGACATCGCGAGAGGACAGACCCACGGCATCGGGCAGACAGGCGCCCAGCGCGTGCAGCACCGAGGACTTCTGCCCGTAGAGCACGCCCTTGGGCCGGCCCGTGGTGCCCGAGGTGTAGCACATGCCGCAGGCCCAGTCCTCGCCGATCTCCGGCAGTGCGACCGCGTCACCGGCACTGTCCAGAAAGGCCTCGTAGTCCTCGTCCTGGTGCGCGCCGCCGCCAAAGTTGAAGACGATGACCCGCTCGAAGTTCACCTGATCGCGGAACTGGGCCAGCAGCGGCAGCAGCACGTCATCGACGATCAGAAAGCGATCTTCCGCGTGATTGGCGATATAGGCGATATCGGCGGCCTGCAGGCGCAGGTTCAGGGTGTGCAGCACGGCGCCGGCGGCGGGAATGCCGAAGTAGCACTCCAGGTGCGCGTAGTGGTTCCACATCAAGGTGGCGACCCGGTCGCCGGGCTGGATGCCGGCCGCGACCAGGGCCCGCGCCAGCCGCCGCGCCCGCCGCGCCACCTCGTCGTAAGTGGTGCTGTGCAATGACCTGTCCGGCAGTCGCGTGGTGACGTCCACCTCGCGGAAGACCGTGGCGGCGCGCTGCAGCAGCAGGTCCAGGGTCAGGGGCTGGTCCATCATGGTGGATTGCAGCATGTTGATTCCTCGCTATCTGTGGTGTCGGTCCGGGCTGCGGAAGACGCTCAGCAACGCATCATCAGGCCCCGGGCTCGCGACGGCCCGCGGCGGGCCGCGGACGTCACCCGGCGCTGGCTCAGAAATCCTGCCGGAACTGCAGGTAGAACAGGCGCGGCTGGCGCTGACTGCCCACGATCACGTTCTCGAACACGTCGCCATAGCGCACGTGGCTCACCGTATTGGTCAGATTCTCCCCGATCAGGCGCAGGGTCCAGCCGCCGGCCAGGCTCTTGAGCCCGAAGTCCGCCTTGTAGCGCGTGTAGGCGCCCTGGCGTTTCTTCTCCTGCAGGTCCAC
>JBFKIN010000193.1:0-5548 GCA_041632255.1 Oceanococcus sp.
GAAATATTCGACGGACTGGCCGACATGGCGACGCGTGCCCAATCTGCCGGGGTACGGACCATCATTGGCACCATCACCCCGCGCGGTAGCAGCGCCCTGTGGACCGAGGCGATGGAACAGCAGCGCGTGTTGCTGAACCAGATGCTACGCGACGCCGTGGGTGGACCATTCGATGCCCTGGCGGACTTCGATCTGGCTCTGGCCAATCCCCTGGCTCCCAACCTGATGGCGCCGCAATTCGATTCCGGTGACGGCCTGCATCCCAATCCGCTGGGCCTGCAGGAAATTGCCGCCACCATTCCACTGGAGGCGCTGTGATGAGGCTTCCCTTCTCCCCCAAGCATGGCGTGTTCATGCTGCTGATGTCACTGGCGCCAGGCGCCGGGCTGGCCGATCCCTTCGATGTCACCATGACTGTCGTGGGTCCGGGTGAGCGTTTCGACGAGTCGGTGGTCAATCGCATTGCCCTGCCTTTCGCAAGCTTGCCGCAGGGTCCGGCCGAATCGAGGCCGACTGAAGCGCCCATGATGCCTGTTGATCGGCTCCCCGAGTTATGGCGCGAAGAGACCTCGGTCGGCGCACCTGATCTCCATGAGAGGGCCATTCCACCACTGGATACCGGATGGCGTTGACAACAACTTGACCCGGCAGACGCTATCATCTGCGAGCCACTGATTCACTTTCGACGACCACCATGACCGATACACCCCGGGCCCTGCTTCTGATGCTCTGCGCCCTGAGCCTGAGCGCCTGCTTCGAGGGCGCCTCCCGCGCGCCTCTGGCCAATGCCGATGGACCGTCCCTGGTGACCCCCAAGGCGGTGTGCGGCCCCGGTTCCCTGCCCGAGATCGGGCGCCAGGGCCGGGTCACCCGGGAAGAACAGGTCAGCGGCCGGGCTGCCCAGGGCTATACCTGCAACACCCAGATGGTCGGGTCCTACACGGTACCCAGCCCTTCAGGCAGCGTTGGCGGCTTCTGGGTCCATCGCTATGTCGATGCCCAGGGCCAGGAGTGCGCCTTCTATGACACCACCCTGATGTGGCCCACCAATGCGGCCGATTTCGAGTTCGGGGTCAATGTGCTGGACATGAGCGACCCGGCCGCACCCGCATTCTCGACCCGGCTGGTCACTCCGGCCATGCTGTCGCCGCACGAATCCCTGCGCCTGAACAGCGCGCGCGGCCTGCTCGCCGCGGTCACCGGCAACGCCGCCTTCTATCCGGGCGTGGTGGACATCTACGACGTGTCCGAGGACTGCCTCAACCCGGTGCTGCTGTCCAGTTCTCCGGCCGGCATTCTCGGCCATGAAAGCGGCATGGCACCGGACGGCAATACTTTCTACATCGGCTCGGCCGGTGGTCAGACCCTGGTGGCGCTGGATATCTCCAACCCGCTGCTGCCGGTGCCGCTGTGGAGCGGCAACTACTCCTCCCACGGCCTCTCGATCTCCGATGACGGCAACCGCGCCTACGTCGCGGCGGTCGGCGCCAATGGCTTTTCCACTGCCGAACTGATCATTCTCGATGTATCCGAGATCCAGGCCCGGGTCCCGAACCCCACGGTGACCGAAATCGCCCGCCTGGCCTGGGAACCGATCAGCATCCCCCAGAACGCGCTGCCCTTCACCCAGAACGGGCATCCGTATTTGCTGGAAGTTGATGAATTCGGTGCCGGCTCCGAAGTCGGCGCCGCGCGGATCATCGATATCGCGGACGAAACCGCCCCGCGCGTGATCTCCAACCTGCGCCTCGAAGTCCATGACCCGCAGCACTTCGACGAGCAGTCCGATGATCCCGGTACCGCCCTGCCGATTCAGGGCTACGCCGCCCACTACTGCAATGTGCCGAGCCGGGTGAATCCGACAATCGCCGCCTGCAGCATGATCCTGTCCGGCCTGCGCGTCTTCGACATTTCCGATCCGCACGCGCCCCGCGAGGTCGCCTATTTCAATCCGCCTTTGCAGGAACGCAACACGCCCGTGTTCGAAGCGAGCAGCTGGGCCATGTCCGCGCCGGCCTTCGTGCCCGAGCGCAAGGAAATCTGGTACACGGACGGCTACAGCGGGTTTTTCGTAGTGCGGCTGACAAACGGGGCCTGGCCCGACTGAGCCATGACTGATCTCTCGGCCGGTTGAGTCCATGCTCGCCGGCCTGCATCTGCTGCTGCACGTGATCGTGCCGGGCGCGATCGCCTGGCTGGCCTTCCGTGCCCGCTGGCGCCGCGTCTGGCTGATCATGCTGGCCACCATGCTGGTCGACCTCGACCACCTGCTGGCCGACCCGATCTACGCGCCGAACCGCTGCAGCATCGGCTTTCATCCTCTGCACACCTGGCCCGCCATGCTGGTCTACGGCGCGCTGCTGCTGCACCCCGGGAGCCTGCCGATCGGTCTGGGCCTGCTCGTGCACATGGCGCTGGACGCGCTGGACTGCTGGCGCATGTAGCTTCTGCCTACAACTAATTGCGGATTGCCCGGCGCGTCAACCCGGGCGTACAAGGTGGATAGCCGTCCAGTGCTTCAGGGAGGAGTCTGGTTCACCAAACAGTGCCATCGGTTCCTCGCAATGCGCAGCACCAACGGCGTCTGGCCCTCCTACTGACCCCTCGAGTCGACGCCGTCCCGCCGGCCCGGCCAGCTCCCACTGGCCGGGCCATTTTTGTTCCCTGCGCCAGACGCTGGCCTGTCTTCGCCAGCTGACTGCCGCCACCCTGCCTAGACTTTTGTCTAAGCGGGATTGGGTGAGGGGTGATCCACGGCTAGCATGTGCCTTTCGCTGGACAACCCGGACCCCATGGCCCATCGCATGCTCACCACCCGCCTCGCCCTGCTCGCTGTGCTGGCCCTGCTGCCCGCCAATGCCGGCCTGGCCCACAGCTTCGGCAAGGTCTATACCCTGCCGGTGCCGGTCTGGCTGTACCTGTATGGCGCCGCCGCCGCGCTGATCCTGTCCTTTCTGGTGGTGGGCTATTTCGTCAATGCCCGCAGCGTGGACCTGAACCTGCGTCAGCGCGATGTCAGCGGACCGCTGGGCCTGTTCCTGCATCCTGCCACCCTGGCAGTGGCGCGCAGCATCAGCGTGGCTGGTCTGGCGCTGACCATCGCCTCCGGGCTGCTGGGCACCAACGACGCCTATCGCAGCTTCAGCATGACCTTCTTCTGGATCATCTTCCTGCTGGGCTACACCTACCTGACAGCCCTGATCGGGAACACCTATGCGGTGATCAATCCCTGGCAGGTGCTGTGCGAATGGACGGAGCGTGTGAAACCCGGTCTCTTCCGGGGTCTGGTCGACTATCCGAGAAGCCTGTCGTACTGGCCGGCTGTGGCTCTGTACATGGGTTTCATCTGGTTCGAACTGTTTGGCGAGGCGCGCCCTTACTCCACGGCCATGGCACTGTGCCTCTATTCCGCGCTGAACCTTGTCGCCGCCTTTCTTTTCGGTCGCGAGGCCTGGTTCCGCTACGGTGAGTTCTTCGCCGTGTTTCTGCGCATTACCGCCCTCATGGCGCCACTGGCCGGCCAGCGCGATGTGGAATCCGGCCGCCCGCGGATCATCCTGCGCCAGCCGATGGTGGGCCTGACCACCGAGCAGATCAGCCGCTTTGCCCTGCTGGTCTTCGTGCTGTTCATGCTGTCCTCCACCGCCTTCGACGGCATCAAGTCCACCGTGCCCTATGTCCGCATCTACTGGGTGCACGTGGCGGGCTGGCTCAAACCCTGGGTGGGCGAGGACATCGTGCAGAGCTTCCCGACCCTCAAGGCGATCTATTTCTGGTGGCAGACCGGCGCCTTGATCCTGTCGCCATTCTTCTACCTGCTCATCTATCTGCTGTTCATCTGGCTGACCAAGCTGATCGCCCGCTCGGAGCTGGGGGTGATGGAACTGGCGCTGCGTTTCGGTTACAGCCTGGTACCCATCGCTTTCGTCTACAACGTGACCCACTACTACGGACTGCTCCTGTCCCAGGGGACGCAGATCGTCAAGCTGATTTCCGATCCTTTCGGCTTCGGCTGGAACCTGTTCGGCACCGCCGATGTGAAGTGGTCGATCATCGTTCAGGCGGGAACGGTGTGGCACACCCAGGTCTGGCTGATCCTGATCGGCCACATCATCAGTGTCTATCTGGCCCACATGGAGGCGCTGAAAATCTTCGGCGACAGCCGCCGCGCCGCGCTGAGCCAGCTGCCCATGCTGCTGCTCATGGTCGCCCTGACGACCATCGGCCTGTGGATTCTGTCGCTGCCGATCAGTCGAGGCTGAGCTCCCCGTCCAATCCCCTGACCGCACCGACTGCGGGCAGTTGTCCCGCCCCGATGAATTCCATTATTCTAGAATTATGGAATTAACAATTGCGGTGCGTCAGCTCTCTGCGCTGGCCCAGGACAGCCGGCTCAGCATCTTCCGTCTTCTGGTCCAGGCCGGCCCCGAAGGTCTGCGCCCCGCCGATCTCGGCGCCAGCCTCGGCCTGCCCCCCGCCACCCTGTCCTTCCACCTCAAGGAACTCAGCCAGGCCGGCCTGGTGAGTGCGCGACAGGACGGGCGCTTCATCCACTATTCACCGGAATTCACCGCCATGAATGCCTTGATCACCTACCTGACTGAAAATTGCTGCGCAGGCAGCCAGCACAGCTGTGCGACAACGGACCGGCAGGACGCCTGCGCATGAAGATGCCCGTTCAGGTCCTGTTTCTGTGTACCGGCAACTCGGCCCGATCGATCATGGCCGAAGCCGCCATGAATGCCCTGGCCGGCGGGCGTTTTCGGGCCTTCAGCGCTGGCAGCCAGCCGCGTGGCGAGGTCCATCCGGCAGCCCTGGCGCAGCTCGCTGCCCAGGGCCTGCCCCTGGAGGGGCTGCGCAGCAAGAGCTGGGATGAGTTCGCCGGCCCCGACGCGCCGCGCATCGATGTCGTCATCACCGTGTGCGGCAGCGCCGCGGCGGAAACCTGCCCGGTCTGGCCGGGTCATCCGCTGACCGCGCACTGGGGAATGCCGGATCCGGCCGCCGTCGATACCAGCGAGGCTGCGACTCGACAGGCCTTCCACGAGGCCTACACCGTGCTGTGCCGGCGGATCGATGCCTTCGCGGCCCTGCCCCTGGATCAGCTGGATGAGGCCAGCCTGCGCCAGCAACTCGAGGCGATCGGCCAGGCATGACACCGTTGCGACGCATGGCCGCGGAATGCTGCGGCACAGCCTTTCTGCTGGCTGCCGTTGTCGGCTCGGGGATCATGGGCACCCGACTGGCCGATGGCAATATCGCGCTGGCCTTGCTGGCCAACACCGCGGCCACCGGTACGGCCCTGGTGGCCCTGATCCTGGCCTTCGGCCCGGTCTCGGGCGCCCACCTCAACCCGGCAGTGACCCTGGCTGACGCCTGGCAGAAGGGCCTGCCCTGGCGCGAAGTACCCGGTTATCTGCTGGCACAGGTTCTTGGCGCCTTTGCCGGCGTCGCCGCGGCCCACCTGATGTTCGGCGAACCCCTGTTCACCGTGTCCGCCACCGAGCGCTCGGGCCCTCCGCAGCTGTTCAGCGAATTCATCGCAACC
>JBFKIN010000194.1:0-5544 GCA_041632255.1 Oceanococcus sp.
GCCGGCCATCAGGCCTGTGACCACGACATGTCCGATGGCCTGTCCGTTGGCCCCGACGGCGTCCAGATTGCCTACTATCAGGACGGGCTCAGCCCTTGCGAAGCACCATCGATCGTCATGCTGCATGGCTGCCGGACAATCATCATGTGTTCGATGCCGCGGTCGATGGGCTGGCCGGCCGCTACCACCTGGTCCGTTATGATCTGCGCGGCGTTGGCGGCAGTGACAAGCCGCCTGCGGATGCAGGGCATTACAAGTTCGCCCGGAATGTGGATGACCTGCGCGCGCTCGTCGATCACCTCGACCTGCCGGCATTTCACCTGGTCGGTCACGACTGGGGCGGCGCCATCGGCTACGAGGCCAGCGTCACTCCGGATGTCCGCGATCGCATGCTGACCTTCACCAACATCAGCGGGCCGTCCGTGGATCAGGTCTCACAGGGCTTCACGCCCGAACACTTCGATCCGCAATCGCCCGGTGCCTACCTGTACCTGGCGCACATCTGGTACATCCCCGTGCTGATGGCGCCGGCGCTGCCGGAATTGCTCGCCGAGACGGGCGTCACCAGCTTTCTGGTGCAGCTGCAATATGCCCTCGACGACGGCGATTACAACAGCGCCGAGTTTGAAGACCATCAATGGTCGAACCTGTCGAATCTGTATCGGGAAAACATTCCCGAGCGCAGCCAGAATCCCACTTTCAGCCACGTCCCGGGCCTGCCCCTGATGCAGGCGGTGATGCCCGTGGATGACACCTATGTTCCGCCGTATTACTGGGATGGCAAGGAAAAATTTCACGAGCTGATGTGGAAGCGTCCGGTTGACGGAGGGCATTGGAAGCACCAGAGCGATCCTGGCGAACTGATTCAGGCCATCGACGAAGCGGTGGCGTGGTCCGAAAGCGGCGCCTCACCCGATCCGGCGGTGCTGGTGTTTGAAGGTGGCAGCCGCACGAATGCCGCCGCGGCGCCGTCGGGAGAGGGATCAGCCGCCGACACCGGTTCGGGCGGGTGCGCTTTCAACCTGCTCCAGGTTGAACTGGGCGCAGGTGTGACCGGACCCTGGATACAGTCGCTGCGCAACACCGGCACCTGTCTCCGCCACAGGGGGGCGGACGCTTCGTCAGGGTAACGCCGGGTCCGTTCGCGCTGCTGCCGCCGCCTGGCATGCAGTCCCGTTGCACCTCGCCAGGAGGGATGTCGATGCGGCGGCCATCATGATTCTGATCTTCGTCGGCTGCGTGCCGTGTGCGCCGGTCCAGCGTCGCCCAATCCGCCGGTTCAGGAAATCTGGAAGGTGTCCAGTTCGTAGCCCCGGTCGCGGTAGTAGCCGAAGCGTCTGCGGGCCGACGCTTTTTCGGCCTCTGCGCCGGCGACGATCTCCAGCATGCGCTCGAAGCTGGAGAAGAAGGACGGCGGCTCGGCGGCGGCGAAGTCCAGGTTGAGCAGCACATCCCGCTGAGCCGGCAAGCTATGGCCGCCGCCGATCACGATCGGGCTGGTGGAATCGGCGCTCTCGTGATCGTGCGGGATGAAACTGCCCTGGCGCTGGGTCCACAGACGCTCGTCCAGCTGACGCTGGGCGATGGGATCCGGGGCGTAGGCGTAGGCCAGCTGCCCCTGCTCGTAGACGCGCTCGAGCAGGCGGCAGATGAAGGCCTCGCGGTCCGCGGCCGGGTCGTTCAGCACATAGAAGCTGACCCGCGTCACACGCGGGTCGACAGATACTGCATCAGCAGCGGCACCGGTCGGCCGGTGCCGTACTTCTTCGCATCCCAGGCCGTGCCGGCGATATCCAGATGGGCCCAGTTGGCGTCCTTGGTGAAACGGTGCAGGAAACAGGCGGCGGTGATGGCCCCGGCGCCGGGTCCCCCGACATTGGCCACGTCCGCCACGGTGCTCTTGAGCTGCGGCTGATATTCGTCCCACAGCGGCATCTGCCAGGCCCTGTCCTGGCTGAGCTCCCCGGCAGCGAGCAGCGCATCGGCGAGTTCCTGATGGTTGGCGAACAGCCCGGTGGCGTGCGCGCCCAGCGCCACCACACAGGCGCCTGTCAGGGTGGCCATGTCGATCAGGACTTCGGGCGCGTACTCGCGCTGGGTGTAGGTCAGGGCATCGCACAGGATCAGACGGCCTTCCGCGTCGGTGTTGATCACTTCGATGGTGATGCCGGCCATGCTGGTGACCACGTCGCCCGGTTTGTTGGCGTCACCGTCGGGCAGGTTCTCCGAGGCAGGGACCACGCCGACAAGGTTGATCGGCAATTGTGCTTCGGCCACCGCACGCATCACCCCGAACACGGTGGCGCCGCCGCACATGTCGAATTTCATCTCTTCCATTTTGGCGGCAGGCTTGAGGCTGATGCCGCCGGCATCGAAAGTCAGGCCCTTGCCGACCAGGGCAACAGGCTTGTCCTTCTTCGCTCCTCCGCTGTATTCCATGATGATCAGCTTCGCGGGCTGACGGCTGCCGCGAGAGACGGAGAGCAGGGCGCCCATGCCCAGCTTTTCCATATCCTTTTCTTCCAGCACCTTTGTCTTGATCGACTTGTGCTCCCGGGCGAGGCTCAGGCCCAGCGCCGCCAGATCGCTGGGGGTGCACAGATTGCCGGGGCGGTTGCCCAGATCCATGGTCAGGCTGACCCCGGCTGCGGTGGCCACAGCGAGATTCAGGGCGGTGTCCAGCGCCTGGTTGCGTGCCTTGACGGCAAGGGTCACGGACTTGAGCTTGCGAGCAGGCGCTTTCTCCTGCTTGAGTTCCTCGTAGCGGTAGAAGCCGGCCTCCAGCACCTGAACGGACTGACCGACGGCCCATGCGGCATCGCGCCCGGGTACATCCAGCAGACTCAGGGTATTGAAGCAGTCCTTGGCGCCGAGCTTGTCCAGCACCTGCGCCACGACCCGGTGAATCTGGCGATAGATCTTGGGTGAAAAGCTTTTGGGCTTGCCACAGCCAATCAGCAGGATGCGTTTGGCAGTCACCCCCGGCAACCCTTGGAGCAGCAGGTTCTGGCCGGCGCGTCCGTCGATGTCGCCGCTGCCCAGGATGTCGCTGAGCTGTCCGTCGCTGGCCGCGTCCACCGCCTGGGCGGCTTCGCTGAGCTTACGGCGTTCGAACACGCCCAGGATGAGGCAGTCGGTACGCTGTTTGTCGGCGGCGCCCGCCTTGATCTGGTATTTCATGAGGCCTGAAACAGGAAAGTGTCATAAAATCATAACGCACCAGGCACCCGCGGGCGCGCGCCGCTGCCCGCCTCACAGCTCCCCGGAGATGCTCTTGCGCCAGAAGATTCTGGAGCGCTACCTGTTTGTCGAAGCTGGCCGCACCTGGCTGGCGGTGACCGCCGTGCTCATGGCGATCATGCTCAGCACCCGTTTCGCGCGTTTTCTGGGCGAAGCGGCCAAGGGCAATATTCCGCCGGAACTGCTCTGGAAGGTGGTGGCCCTGTCCAGCCTGCAGTATCTGACCATCCTGACTCCCATCTCCCTGCTGCTGGGGTCGATGCTGGCGCTGGGACGCATGTACCGCGACAGCGAGATTGCCGCCATGCACGCGTGCGGGGTGGGTCTGGGGCGGCTGTACCGGCCTTTCGTGCGCCTGGGCTTCGCGCTCGCCGTGCTCACCGGCGTGCTGAGTCTGTACCTCAGCCCTCAGGCCGGACGTACCGTGGACTACCTGACCAAGAAGGCGGCCCAGGAACTGAAGTTCGGCGTGCTGGAACCCGGCCGCTTCCGCGAGCTGCCCGATGAAGCCGGGGTCTTCTACATCGAAGATCTGACCGAGGACCAGTCAGAAATTCGCGAAGTGTTCGTTCAGCTCAACAGCTCGGACGGTGAGAGCGTGATCACCGCGCCGCGCGGGGTTCAGCGTACCGACCCGCAGACCGGTGCACGCAGTCTGGTCTTGCTGGATGGCTACCGGGTCGATGGCGTGCCCGGGGAGGCGCGCCTGCGCATCACGCGCTTCGCCGAACATGGCGTGACCATGGAACCGCCGCAGTTCATCTACCGTTCAAGCAAGCAGGCCACCAAGGAGAGTTTCGAGCTGATCGGTTCGGCCGATCTCAAGGACATTGCTGAATTGCAGTGGCGCCTCTCCGCCCCGATTGCGGTGCTGCTGCTGGCGCTGCTGTCGGTGCCGCTGTCCCGCATTGACGCCCGCTCCGGCCGCTACAGCAAGGTGGCCCTGGGCATCGTGGTCTACATCCTGTACTTCAACCTGCTCGGAATCGCGCAGGCCTGGCTGGAGTCCGGCAAGCTCCCGCCCTGGATCGGCTTGTGGTGGGTCCATCTGGTCCTGGCCCTGATCGCGCTGCGCATGTATGCAGTGCGTGGCGGATGGATCGAGCGCATTCGTCTGCAGCGGGGGGGCGCCGAAGCATGAGAATTCTGGACGCTCACCTGCGCAACGCGCTGCTGGGCCTCAGTCTGGTGGTGGCGCTGGCCCTGACCGGCATCAGCGGATTCGTGACCCTGGTGGAGGAACTGGACGACCTCGGGCAGGGGAACTATGGCCTCGCCGAGGTCGGGCTTGTGACCCTTCTGAAGATGCCGGAACTGCTCTACAACATGTTTCCGCTGATTGTGCTGCTGGGCGCGATCCTCGGCCTGGGTGGTCTGGCCGCCGGTGGCGAACTGGTGGTGATGCAGGCGGCCGGCATCTCGGTGCGACGGCTGGCCTGGTCTGCCGGCAAGGCCGGGCTGCTGCTCGGGCTGCTGGTTCTGTTGCTGGGGGAATTCCTGGTGCCGTTCAGTCAGCGCACGGCGGATGAGATTTCCAGCCGTGCTCGCTTTGGCGCCGATCGGAGCATAAGCCGCAGCGTCTGGCTGCGTCAGGGCGAGGAGTACATCCGTATCGGCGCGCTGGAGGATGCTCGGACCATCAGCGGCCTGCAGGTGCTGAGCCTGGATCCAAGAAGCCATCAGCTGGTGCGCAGCATGAGCATGGGACAGGCCACTTATGTGGATGGGCAGTGGCAGGCCCGCGATGTGCGGGTGACGGACATCGATCGTGATGCAGTTGTGGTGCGCAATCTGGATCAGGCCGACTGGAATGTGCGCCTTGACCCGGAACTCCTGCAACTTTTCGTGCTCAAGTCGGAAGGGCTGTCCCTGCGCGGCCTCTACCAGTACATCCGCTACCTGCGCGACAACGGTCTCGATGCGACCGCACCGGAATACGCCCTGTGGCGAAAGCTGGCGGCTCCGCTGACTGTCCTGGTCATGGTGTTCCTGGCGGTACCCTTCGTGCTGGGACCGCTGCGCGACACCGGGGCGGGCGAGCGATTGTTCATCGGCGTGATGATCGGCATCGGTTTCTATGTGCTGAACGAGGTGATGGGGAGCCTGGGGCAGGTCTACCACTGGCCGGCGGCCCTGGCGGCACTGGCTCCAACCGGAGCCCTTGGCGTGCTGGCCATCTGGCGGCTCGGGCACGTGGCTGCCCGCTGACGCCGTCGCCGGCCTTACAGGCCCATCTGACGCGCGGCCAGGTCTTTCATGATCTCGCTGGCGCCGCCGCCGATGGACAGCACCTTGGTTTCGCGA
>JBFKIN010000195.1:0-5529 GCA_041632255.1 Oceanococcus sp.
ACCGGCGCGCCTCCGGCAGGCCCTGGTACAGCCTGATGAAGCGGGCGACGGCGATGTACGGCTCATGGCTGTACTGTTCGAAGAACTGCCACTGCAGCAACTGGGCCCGCTGCCAGCGGTCCTGCGGCAGCAGGGGACTGCCCTCGGCCAGGTAATGCAGGATGGCATTGGACTCGGCCAGGCAGCGGCCGTCGTCCAGTTCCAGCAGCGGCACGCGCCCGCTGGGGTTCTTGGCCAGAAATGCGGGCTGACGGGTCTCGCCCTGGAGGATGTCGACCACCTGCCACTCGCAGTCCAGGCCCAGCTGGCGGCAGGTCAGCAGAACCTTGTAGCAGTTGCCGGAGTAGACGTCGCCGTGGACCTTCATGTCCGGGGGCAGGCGTCAGCGGGCCAGGCGGGCCATGTAGGCCGCGATGCCGTCCAGGGTGTCCTGCTCCGCCCAGCGCGCGAACACGGCCGGGTTGAAGGTCTTGTCGCCGGCGTGCATGCGTTCCAGGGCCTCGGCGCGCAGCATCTGCTTGGTCATGCGGAAATTGGTCGCGGGAATCCCGGCCAGCTGCTGCGCCACCGCGCGGGCGCGCTCGCTCAGGGCCTCGGCCTCGGTGACTTCGTCGATGAAGCCCTGCGCCTGGGCCTGCTCGGCGAGCAGGGTTTCGCCGCTGTAGACGTGTTTCTGCAGCACCTGCGGCGGCAGGGCATGGCGCAGGATTTCCAGCGGTGCCGCGGGAAATGGCACGCTGACCAGCAGCTCCGGCGCGCCGATGCGACCCTTGCCGCGGGCCATCAGGCGGTAGTCGCCGCAGAGGGCAAACATGCAGCCGCCGGCGATGGCGTGGCCGTTGACGGCGGTGACCAGTGGCGCCGGAAAGGTGAACATTTCGCGCAGCACCCGGTCCAGCAGCGGCGCGAATTCCGCGGCATAGCCCTGACCACCCTTGAGCAGGCGGGCGAGATCGACGCCGGCGGAGAAGATGCCCCCGGCGGCTGTCAGGATCACTGCGCGGGCGTCCCTGAGTTCCTCGAATTTGGCGGATAGCGCCTTCAGCAGCTCCAGGTCTGCGGCGTTGGCCTTGCCGTGGGACAGGCGCAGGGTGACGATGTCGTCGGTGATGTCTTGTTCCAGCATGACGGGTCTTCCCGGGGTTCAAAGCGGGCCAGTTTAGCCGGCCGGGGAGGCCGCCGGGTCGCCGCTTCAGACGAGGTCGGCGCGGCCGTAGCGGGCATGGTCGGCGCCGCAGCGCCAGGCCCACAGCTGGTCACCATGGCTGAAATGCCACCACTCCGCCGGATGCTGGGCGAAGCCGGCCTGTTCCATCAGACGGCGCAGCACCTGTCGGCGGCTGTGGCAACGCTGTTCCAGCGGGTCTTCGGACAGGGCGAAGTGATCGGGCGCGGCACGTGGGCTGAATTCATCAATCGGGGTGCCCATGTCCAGTTCGCGCCCCTCGCCGTCCACCAGGCCGATATCGATCGCGGCGCCCGTGCTGTGCGCCGGCGGGCGGCCGGGATCCTCGCTGGGGATGGACCAGAAGCGGTAGACCTCCCGCCACAGCTGCTCACTGCGTTCGGGGCTGAGCGTGGTCCGTTCCAGGCCTTCCGCCTGCAGCAACTGCGCGTATGTGTGATCCACCATGAACTGCTGCACGGCGTTGGGCCGGTAGGCGTCAAAGATCAGCAGTCGCCAGCCGGGATGGCTCTGCGCCAGCGCTGCCTGCACCTGCAACAGGCGCTGCAGCACGCCGGTGCGCAACTGGTGAGGATCAGCCCCGGCATAGGGTGCACCCAGACGGGCATAGGGCGGCGGGTCAACGAAGGCGAAGTGCGCCGTCGGGATCGGGACCAGTGCTTCGCCGCATTCGCGAATGGGAATCTTGAGCCAGGCTTTCTGCATTGCGTGATGATGTTATGGTGAAAGGCCATGGCAGGCGAGCATCCGCGTCGCGGCCGGTTCCGGTGGCCCATGAGGCCGGGAACTGAATCGCCCTCGCGCTGCCCCTCACAGGCATGGTCGGCGCCTGCCCGGGCCGTGCCTGAGTCATTCACAGGGCGGGCGATGGACCGCGCAATGGCCGAAGCCTGGCAAGCGCTCATCAGCGCCGCAACTCAACTCCGCCGGGAACTGCACCAGATTCCGGAACTGCCCTGGAAGGAGCAGCAGACGGCTGCCCGGATCCGCGGGGAACTGGACCGTCTGCAGATTCCCTGGCGTGAATGCGCCGGCACCGGCACGGTCGCAGCGCTGGCCGGCCAGGCGGATGGCCGGCATATCGCCCTGCGGGCGGATATCGATGCCCTGCCGATCACCGAGGACAGCGGCGCCGACTGGAGCTCCGGGCATCCGGGCTGCATGCACGCCTGCGGTCATGATGGCCACAGCGCCAGCCTGCTGGCTGCCGCCGCCTGGCTGAAAGCGCATGAGAACAGCCTTCCAGGGCCGGTCTCGCTGCTGTTCCAGCCGGCCGAGGAGGGTGGCCACGGCGCCCGCGGAATGATCGCGGACGGCGCCCTGGAGGGTGTGGACATGATCTTCGGCTGGCACAACTGGCCGGCCATCCCCTTCGGCAAGGCGGTCTGCCCGGACGGGCCGGTGATGTCCGCCAATGGCACTTTCAGCATCGTGCTGACCGGGCAGGGCGGGCACGCCAGTCAGCCCGAGCTGTGTCGTGACCCGGTGCTCGCCGGCGCCGCCGTCGTCCAGGCGCTGCAGCAGGTGGTCAGCCGGCGTCTGCCGCCGCAGCAGGCGGCGGTGCTCAGCGTTACCAACATCGAAGCGCCCAGCGGGCCGACCGTCATCCCGTCCAGTGCCCGGCTGGGTGGCAGCATCCGGTTGTCGGATTCATCGCTGCGGGAAGATCTGCAGGGGCATATGGACGACATCGTCCAGGCCACCGCCCGGGCCCACGGTGTCAGCGCCGTGGTGGAGCACCAGCCGCGTTACGAGGCCACGGTGAATGATCCGGTTGCCGCCGCGCTGATGCGCGAGGCACTGGCCCGGCAGCTGGGGCCGGACTGGCAGGACAGCGCCACCCTGGTGCCGATCATGGCCTCGGAGGATTTCAGCGACTACCTGGATGTGGTGCCCGGGGCCTATGCGCTGATCGGCAGCGACGACGGGCGTCGCCCGGCCTGGCCCTGCCACAGCGCCCACTACGACTTCAACGACGAGCTGATTCCGCCGGTGGCACGGATCTACTGCCAGCTGGCCGGCTTGCTGACAGAACAAGACAATCCAAGGAGTGATACATGAGAGTTTTCGAGGACTGGGAATCCAGCATCCGTGGCTACTGCCGCGCCTTTCCGACCGTATTCAAGACGGCCAGCAACGCGATTCAGACCGACGAGGCCGGCAAGCGCTACATCGATTTCTTCGCCGGCGCCGGGGTGCTCAACTTCGGTCACAACAATCCGAACATGAAGCGCGCCCTGATCGACTACATCGAAGCCGACGGGGTGGCCCACAGCCTGGACATGTACACCACGGCCAAGCGCGAGTTCATCGGCGCCTTCGCCGATACGGTGCTCAAGCCGCGCGGCATGAATCACAAGCTGCAGTTCATCGGTCCCACCGGCACCAATGCGGTGGAAGCGGCCCTGAAGCTGGCCCGCCGGGTCACCGGACGGACCCAGGTCGTGGCCTTCAGCCACGGCTTTCACGGCATGACCCTGGGTTCGCTGGCCTGCACCGCGAACCAGTATTTCCGCAACGCCGCCGGCGTGCCGCTGGAGCATGTGCACCGGCTGCCCTTCCAGGGTCAGGCCAGCGGCTGCAGCCAGTGCCTGACGGCCTACCGTGAGGCCGTGGCCGATCCGTCCAGCGGCCTGACCCCGCCGGCCGCCTTCATCCTGGAGGCGATCCAGGCCGAGGGCGGGGTCAACGTGGCCAGTCGCGAATGGCTGCACGCCGTGCAGGACCTGGCCCGCGAGCTGGGCGCGCTGGTCATCATCGACGACATCCAGGCCGGCTGCGGCCGCACCGGCAGCTATTTCAGCTTCGACGGCATGGACCTGGACCCGGACATCGTCACCCTGGCCAAGGGCATCGGTGGCTTCGGCACCCCGCTGGCGATGAACCTGATCAAGCCGGAGCACGACCAGCACTGGTCGCCCGGCGAGCACACCGGCACCTTCCGTGGGCAGGGCCTGTCCTTCGTCGCCGGCCGCGAGGCCCTGCGCTACTTCGAGGACGACAGCCTGATGCAGCAGGTGCAGGCCCGCGGCGAGCTGATGGCGGCGCGGCTGAAACAGATCGCCGGCGAGCACCCGCAGCGGAACTTCGCGGTGCGTGGCCGCGGCATGATGCAGGGCCTGGACGTGGTCGACGGCGCCCTGGCCAAGGACGTGGCCGCCCGCTGTTTCGAGGCCGGGCTGCTGATCGGTCCCTGCGGCAGCGGTGGCCGCGTGATCAAGCTGATTCCGCCGCTGACCATCGAGGACGAGAACCTGGCGGCCGGTCTGGACATCCTGCACCGCGCCATCACGGAGGCCTGCGCATGATCCAGCGCGATGACATGACCTTCCCCTTCGCCGAGTACGAACGCCGGCTGAAGGAGCTGCGCGAGCGCATGGCGCAGCGGCTGCTGGATGCGGTGGTGATCACCGACCCGGAAAACCTGATGTACCTGACGGATTATCAGACCACCGGTTACTCCTTCTTCCAGGCGCTGGTGGTGCCGCTGGAGGCCGAGCCCTTCATGATCACCCGCAAGCTGGAAGCGACCAATGTGCACGCCCGCACCTGGGTCGAGATCACCCGGCCGTATCCGGACACCGGCGACGCCATCCAGATGCTGCTGGAGTCGCTGCGCGAGTTCGGTCTGGCCGACAAGTACGTCGGCTACGAGCGCAACAGCTATTTCTTCCCCGCCTACCACCAGGACTACATCCGCACCGCCTTCACCAATGGCAAGCTGCTGGACTGCTTCGGCATCGTCGAACAGGGCCGCATCTGCAAGTCGAAGGTCGAGATCGAGGTGATGAAGCGGGCGGCCAAGGCGACCGAGGCCGGGATGAAAGCCGGTTTCGCCGCCTGCGCCGCCGGGGTGACGGAGAACGAGATCGCCGCCGAGATCAGCTCGGCCATGTTCAAGGCCGGTGGCGAGGCGCCGGCGGTGATGCCCTATGTGGTCTCCGGCCCGCGCTCGCTGATCGGCCACGCGACCTGGGAAGGCCGGGTGGTGCAGCCGGGCGAGCACGTGTTTCTGGAGGTGGGCGGCTGTTTCCGTCGCTACCACACGGCCATGATGCGCACCGTGGTCCTGGACAAGCTCAGCCCCAGCATGCGCTCGGCCCAGGATCGCATGAAGCTGGCCCTGCACGAGATCAAGAAGGCCATGCGGCCGGGGCTGACCGTGTCCGATGCAGACAATCTGGTGCGCAACATCATCACCGAGAACGAGGTCGGCGCCAGCCTGATCACCCGCTCCGGCTACTCCATCGGCATCGCCTTCCCGCCCAGCTGGGACGAGGGTTACATCGTCAGCCTCAAGCAGGGCGATTCGCGGGTGCTGGAGGAAGGCATGTGCTTCCACA
>JBFKIN010000196.1:0-5430 GCA_041632255.1 Oceanococcus sp.
CGCGCCTGCCAGCACGACACAGAGGCCCTGATTGAGGCGCACTCCATGGCGGGTTTCGGCCAGCAGGTCCGAATGTTCCACGTGGAGCGACCGCCATCGCTCACGCAAATCCGGGTCGGACAGGAAGTCGATGTCCTCTTCGGGAAAATCAATCGCGGCCTCCAGCCGCATGCGCAAGTCGGCGAGTTGTTCATGCAGACCTTTGCAGCGAGCCGAGAACACGCCGGTGAGGGAACGCCGGGCGGCACGGGCCGCCTGTTCCGAACCCGCTGCGATCAGGTCGGCGATCGCCTCGGCCTGGGCCAGATCCAGCTTGCCATTGTGAAAGGCTCGCTCGGAAAACTCTCCGGGCCGGGCCTGGCGCAGGCCCTGTTCCTGGCACAGTACCCTGAGCAGGCGGTTCAGCAGTTGAGGCCCCCCGTGGACCTGCAGCTCCGCCACATCCTCCCCGGTAAAACTGGCCGGCGCACGAAAGGCCAGCAGCAGACCGTCGTCAATGACTTCGCCCTGTGCGTCACGAAAACGGCAGTACAGAGACCGGCCGGCCTGTGGCTGGCGTCCGGCCATCGCCTCCGCAACCACCAGGGCGCGGGGGCCGGAAATCCGGATGATGCCGACCCCGCCCTGCCCGGGCGGGGTCGCGATGGCGGCTATGGTCTCGATCGGCGTGCTCATGCTGAACGGCGAACCGGGCAGCAGGCAGACTCAGCGCTTTTTCGCCGCCGTCTCGTCCTCTCGCTCCAGGCGGCGTGTGATCACCCATTGCTGGGCAATGCCGATGATGTTGCTGACAAACCAGTACAGCACCAGACCTGCCGGGAAGAACGCGAAGAAGAAAGTCAGGCCGATCGGCATGATATTCATGATGCGCTGCTGCATGGGCTCCATGGTCATGGCCTGCCCGGACAGCTTCTGCTGCAGGAACATCGAGATGCCGAACAGAACCGGCAGCACGTAGTAGGGGTCCGGACTGGACAGGTCGTTCAGCCACCACAGGAAGTCGGCCTGGCGCAGTTCGACCGACTCCAGCAGCACCCAGTAGAGCGCGATGAAGACCGGAAACTGGACCAGCATGGGCCAGCAGCCGGCCAGGGGATTGAAACCTTCCTTCTTGTACAGGTCCATCATCGCCTGATGCAGGCGTTCGCGGTCGTCCGCGTAGCGCTCCTTGATCGACTGGATGCGCGGCGCGAACTTCTTCATCCTCGCCATCGACCGGTACTGCGCCTCGGACAGCTTGTAAAAGGCCAGCTTGATCAGCAGGGTGAGCAGGATGATGGACCAGCCCCAGTTGCCGGTCAGGCCGTGCAGCTTGTCGAGCACCCAGAACAGGGGTTCGGCAATCGGCGTGAGCAGGCCGTAGTCGACGGTCAGCTGCAGGCCCGGTGCGATCGCCTCGAGGTCGTGCTGCAGCTTGGGACCGATGTACAGCGGCAGCTTGAGCTCCAGGCCGGCTTCCGAAGCCACTTCCGCGCGCTCACCGACGTATTCCGCGATAAAACCGAAACGCTTCGCCGGTCGCAGATTGAAGGTGTTGGTCTGCTGGGGCGGCGGAAGGATCGCGGCGACGAAATAATGCTGCAACATGCCGATCCAGCCACCTTGCTGCTGCGTGCTGACCGTTTCCTTGGCGAGGTCGCTCTCGTCGTATTTCTTGTATTTGTAGCTGCCGTCACTGTCGCGCAGGTACATGGCGGCGCCGATGAAACTCTGGATGAAGGGCGGCTCACCACCGGCCTTGTGAGACGTGCGCCACATGCGCGCGTACGGACTGATCACCCGCGCCTGATCGCCCTGATTGAGCAGTCGGTAGAGCAGGTCGATCTGATAGCCGCTGCGCTCCGGCTCGGCATCATCCTTGGATCCGCGCCGGAAAACATAGACCTTTTCCACCGAGAGGCCATCCTCGCCGGTCCAGCGCAGGGGTACCTCCAGGCGATCGGCCCCTGGCGCCATGGTGTAACGGCGACGATCGGCGCTGTAACGGGCCCGGTGATCCGGCGCCTGGCCGGCATCGCCCACCAGGCCGCTTTGCATCACGAAGAACTGCGGCGGCTGGTTGTTCAGCAGCAACAGCGGCTCATCAGGCGAGTCCTTGGTCAGGGGGTACTTGAGCAACTGCAGGAACTGGATATCGCCGCCGTTGAGATTGATCTGCAGGCGGTACAGATCGGTGACCACCTCCACATACTCGTCGCCCGTTTCTTCCGCCGCTGCGCTTTCCGCGTCCACCTGCGGGGTCGAGGCAGTGCTGGCGCCCAGTTCCGGCACACCCTCATCCTGGCTCTGGGACTCGGCATCGGGCAGGGCGCGCGCCGGAGCAGGTGCCTGAGCACTGGCCGGGGTGGCGTAGTCCTCCTGCCAGGCCTGATAGAGGAAGAACACGATGCCCGCCAGCAAGGCGAACAGGACCATGCGGAGATTTTCCATTACGGTTTATTCCGGTACCGGGTCTACGCCTCCGGGATTGCCCGGATGACAGCGAATGATGCGCCGAAAGCTCAGGACCACTCCACGCCGCAGGCCATGCCGCTGCAGCGCCTCCATGGCGTAGCTGGAGCAGCTGGGATGAAACCGGCAGCGCGGCCCCAGCAGAGGACTGATCAACAGCCTGTAGAGCCTGATCAACGCAATGAGGGCGGATTTTAACCCGTTGGCAAGCGTTGCCATAGGGCCTCCAGCAGGGCGGCTAAATCCGCCGGCACCCCGCGCTGCTTGCGCCCACGCAGGGTGACCACGATATCCAAGGCCGGGAACAGCGGCTGGTGCTGTCGGAAAGATTCGCGTACCAGCCGCTTGACCCGGTTCCGGTCCACCGCTCGCGGCAGAATGCGCTTGGGAACGGCCAGACCCAGCCGCGGCGTCGCGCTGTCACCGGGTCGGAAAATGATTTGCAGGCTGCCCCCCGCAATCCGCCGACCTTCGCGATAAACTCGCGTAAACTCTGCGGGTCGGACGAGTCGACTGCTGCGGGGGAACGCGTGATCAGCCAGCTTTACGGCGTCAGGCGATGACGACCCTTGGCGCGACGGGCGTTCAGAACCCGGCGACCACCCTTGGTCGACATGCGGGCGCGAAATCCATGCGTGCGCTTGCGTCGGATGACGCTGGGTTGAAACGTGCGTTTCATGCTTCAATACTCGTTTTAGGGGTGGTGAACCGATGCATGTTAGCCGGGTCCTCTGGCCAAGCGCAAGTCGTTCTATTTTCTGGGAATGCCAAGCAACACCGAAGTGACCGAATCAATCTGGAATAAAACCCTGCGCTGGCTGGAGTCAGACATCCCCGAGCGGGAGATCAACACCTGGCTGCGCCCCCTCA
Organism: Oceanococcus sp.; assembly: GCA_041632255.1. Taxonomy (GTDB): domain Bacteria; phylum Pseudomonadota; class Gammaproteobacteria; order Nevskiales; family Oceanococcaceae; genus Oceanococcus. The sequence goes on from JBFKIN010000196.1 coordinate 3,322, forward strand.
AAGGCATGCTGCAAGGGCAGCAGTTCGAGCTGATAGCGCCCAATCAGGTGGTGCTGGAGCAGGTGCGTGGCCATTACCAGGAGCGCATCTTCAACACCCTCAAGGACGTTACCGCCGGGCGTGTGGAAGAGCTCAAGCTGCGGGTGGGCGACGACGCTGCGGAGCCCCGGCGCAAGACGAGCTCCTCACGCCACCAGCCACAGGGCAGCCGGCTCAATCCGCAATACGTCTTCGACAATTTCGTTCGCGGCCAGTCCAATCAGATCGCCAAGGCTGCCGCGGAGCAGGTGGCCGCCAACCCTGGCCAGGCCTACAACCCGCTGCTGATCTGTGGCAGCACCGGCCTGGGCAAGACCCACCTGATGCACGCCATTGGCAACGCGCTGCGTGAGCGTGACCCGAACTTCCGCGTGGTTTTCCTGGCGGTGGAGCGTTTCGTCAATGACATGGTCAATGCGCTTCGCCACGACAGGATCAACGAATTCAAGGACTTCTACCGGACCGTCAACACCTTGTTGATCGACGACATCCACCTGTTCGCGAACAAGGAACGCACGCAGGAGGAGTTCTTTCACACTTTCAATGCCCTGCTGGAAGACGGCCATCAGGTCGTGATGACCTCGGACAAGTACCCCCGGGAGCTCGACGGCATCGATGAACGTCTGAAGAGCCGTTTCGCGGGTGGCATGACGGTGTTCATCGAACCACCGGAACTGGAAACCCGCGCCGCGATCCTGTTGAAGAAGGCCGAGCTGGAGAACATCAGCCTGGACGAGGATGTGGCTTTCTTCGTCGCCGAACGCATCCGTTCTCATGTCCGGGAACTGGAAGCGGCGTTGAAAACGCTCAAGGCGAATCAGATCGTGACCGGCGACCCGATCACCGTCGACTTCGCCAAGATGGCCCTTCGGCACATGCTCAGTTCCCACGACAAGGTCATCACCATGGAGAACATCCAGAAGAAGGTGGCCGAGTTCTATGGCATCCGGCGGGATGATCTGACCTCCAAGAGCCGGCGGCAGGCGATAGCGCGCCCGCGGCAGGTCGCCATGGCGCTGTGCAAGGAACTGACGCGGCACAGTCTGCCGGAAATCGGTGAGGCCTTCGGCGGGCGCGATCACACCACCGTGCTACACGCCTGCCGGAAGGTCCAGAAACTGTGCGAGGACGACCACAAGCTGAGCGACGATTACAAGACCTTGCAACGCAACCTGAATCAGTAGTGGACGGAGGGCCTCACAACTTGTGGATAAGCCGGGAACAGCAGCAAAGTCGCAAAACTGTACAATCTGCAACACAGCTTATCCACAGGCGCTGCCGGGTGATGTTCCGGGGTGGGCGCACAAGATAGCGAGACGAATTAATACCCTAAAATCATACACTTATCTTGCTTTTCCACAGCCCTGGCGGGCACTAATAATTATAGAAACAACAAGATAAGGAAAAGAAATCTTTAATTATTAATATGAAGTTCAGCGCAAACCGAGACGACATTCTGGCGACCCTGCAAGCGGTAATTGGCGTGGTCGAACGACGGCAAACCATGCCGGTGCTGTCCAACGTCCTGCTGGAACTGGAGGACAACCGGCTGCGCCTGACCGGCACAGATCTGGAACTGGAGCTGCGAGCCGAGCTGATGGTCCACGGTGAAAGCTCAGGACGCACCACCGTACCCGCGCGCAAGTTTCACGACATCTGCCGCGGCCTGCCGGAGGGCAGCGAGGTCCACGCGCAGATCGACGGCAACCGCTTGCGTCTGCGCAGCGGTCGCAGCCGGTTTCTGCTGGCCACCCTGCCGGCTGACGAATTTCCTGCCCAGGCAGAACTCGACGCGACCCAGCAACTGGATCTCACGCGGCAACAGCTGTCCGAACTGATTCAGCGAACGCAGTTCGCCATGGCGCAACAGGACGTCCGCTTTTATCTCAACGGGCTGTACTTCGAATTCCAGGGCAATATCGTGCGAGCCGTCGCCACGGACGGACATCGCCTGGCAACCTGTGATGTCACCCTGGACCAGCCCGCTGGAGACGGTGCGCACATCATCGTTCCGAGAAAAGGGATCACGGAATTGCAGCGCCTGCTCAATGCCGGCAGCAGCGATCTCAC
>JBFKIN010000197.1:0-5420 GCA_041632255.1 Oceanococcus sp.
CTGGGCCCGCCGTCTGCCCGGTCAGTTCTGGTTTTGTGTGGCTCGCCGGCAAGGTCGGCTGGAGGCCATGGCTTTCTTTTTCCGGGATGACAGCACGCTCTACGGGCGGCACTGGGGCAGCCGCATCGCGGCGGACGGCCTGCACTTCGAGCTGTGCTACTACCAGGGCATCGAATACTGCCTGGCCCATGGCCTGAGCCATTTCGACGCGGGGGTGCAGGGTGGTCACCGACTGCTGCGGGGCTTCGAGCCGGTGGCGACCCAGTCAGCCCACTGGTTTGCCGACCAGCGCTTTTCGCGCGCGATTGGTGATTATCTGGCTAGGGAACGGCGGATGATGGACGCGCAAATGACGCAGTTGCGCGGGCAGACCGCTTTCGCTCAGCGGGAGTCGGGCGGCTAGGGGCTGAGCCGCCTGGGTCCTTGGGTGGCGCGCAGGCGTCGCCCTAGAAAGGCACCCAGGACTTCTCCTTGGTGAAATGCAGGTAACCGACACTTACGCCGGCGCGGGCGCCCACCCCGGTTCGGATCGGGGCGATGGTCACATTCCCGCTGCGCAGGTAGTTCACGCTGGCGCCGGCGATGAAATAGAGGGAACCATCGACGCCGGGGTAACGCTGGTAGAGCGTTTCCGGGTCTTTCAGGTTGTAGATCAGGGCCATGACCTTGGAGGCGTTGCCACCGGTGTCCAGGCCGATGCTGGGCCCTTGCCAGTACAGCTGTCGCGTGCTGCCGTCGCGCATCTCCAGCTTGCCCTGGCCGTAGCGGGCGCCGACCACGATCGCGCCGCTGATCTCCTCGCCGATGATCAGGGCATTGGGTTCACCCTGCTCGGCGAAGACCTTTTCGATGGCCCGGGCCAGGCCCTCGGTGGTTCCGCCGAAAAAGCCTTCGGCCTTTTTCAGGATTTCCTCCTGCTTGAAGCCGGCGGCTGGCGTCGGGCTGGGCTCCTGTGCCAGGCCGGGGCTGCTGCCCAGGACCAGGCACAGAAAGACGATCAGGCGGAGGCTGGGGCGCTCGTTCATTCAGAGGTTCAGTTGAGACTGTGGCAGTATGGACCCTGGCAGGGAATCGAAGTTCGGCGCGGCCGCGCCGGCCGGACCGGTTCCCGCATCCCGGGTCAATGACGACAACAGCATGCCGGGAAGGGAAGCGGGAATGGAGACAAACGACGAAGCGGCCAGGGCGACGTTGCTGCTGGATCGCGCTGACGGGACGACCACCTCGCGGGTGCTCGCGCTGATTGATCGGCTCGGCATCTGGGGTGCGATCGCGCTCGCCTCCTGTGTTCTGTCGATTCTGTCCGTCAGTATCGCCTCCGTGGTGCATCGTATCACCGGTGATCCGATTGGATGGACCGGTCTGTTCAACACGGCAGTGATTCCCTTCCTGCTGGGCGTGCCCACCCTGATCGTGCTGCTGAGTCTGCTGCGGCAGCTGGCGGTCACCCGCAGCCAGTTGACCCGTCTGTCCATGCTGGACCCTCTGACCAATGCCCTGAACCGTCGCAGTCTGCTGGCTTATGCCGAGAGGATGCTGGAATCCGCAGGCGATGAGCCGCTCAGTGTGGCCTTGATTGACGCGGACTGGTTCAAGCGCATCAACGACCGCCATGGGCACATCACCGGCGACGATTGTCTGCGTGGCATTACGGAGGCGATACACGGGCGCCTGCCGCAACAAGCGGTGTGCGGCCGTTTCGGTGGCGAGGAATTCGCGGTGGTATTGCCCGGCTTCACCGAGCAGGCAGCGGCTGAACTGGCCGAGGAGATCCGCGGCGATGTCGCGCACAGCTGTCGCGAGGTGGATGGCAAGCCGGTCGCCGTCACGATTTCCATCGGCGTGGCAGGCAGCGACTGCCAGATCAGGAATCTCGATGAACTGCTGAGTCTGGCCGACCAGGCGCTGTATCAGGCGAAGGACGAGGGTCGTGACCGGGTGGTTCAGGCCACCGGCCTGATCAGGTCACCAGCCGCTTCGCCACCCCGCGGGTCAGGCTCTCCGGCAGGGTCCTGACCAGCCGTGCAAAGGCGGCGGCTTCCCAGCCGACCGTCCAGTGGACCTTGCGGCTGCCCGGTCCCGCATCGACCGCCCGATGCACCGTGCGCGCGACATCCTGCGGCAGCAGCTTGACGCCCATGCGCTCGATGCTGTCCGCGCGCATGCCGTCGACCATGGCGGTGCGCACGAACAGAGGCCAGATGTCCACCACGCGGATGCCGAAAGGCTCCCATTCCAGGTTCAGGCCCTCGGTCAGGCCGCGCACCGCGAACTTGCTGGCGGCGTAGCTGGCCAGCGCGGGCTGGCCGTAGATCGCCGAGGCAGAAGCGATATTGACGATGCAGGCGCCCGGCGTGCCGCGCAGGCGCTCGAAAGCGGCGTGGCAGCCATTCATCACGCCCTTGACGTTGATGTCGATGATGCGGTCGTGACTTGCCATCGTGATCTCCTGGAAGGGCCCGGAGTCCAGGATGCCGGCATTATTGACAAGCACCTGCAGGCGGTCGTCCGGGTTGCCCGAGCAGAACGCACTCAGGGCCCTGTCCCAGGCGGCTCGATCCGTGACGTCGAGCACGCCGGCCTGGATCGTGTCAGCGCCGTGGCGCTCCTGCAGGGCCTCGACGCCCGCTTGGTTGACATCGTAAGCCCCGACTCTCCAGCCGGCGTTGGCGAAATGCTCGGCGATGGCCTGGCCAATGCCGGCGGCCGCGCCGGTAATGAAAATGGCTGGGCGGGTCATGACGGTCTGTCCGAATTCGAGGGCAGTGCAGTTTAGCGGTTCGTGGTCAACCGGGCGCTCGCCCGGGCGTTGAAGGCGAAATGCTCAAGGATCGGATCATGCCCTCTCGCTTCAGCCTGTTGCTGCTTCTGCCCCTCGCCGCCTGCCAGAGTCACCAGATTGCACCCGCACCGGTGACTGCCGACCTCGACGGTGTCTGGCAGGGCGTTTTCAGTGCGCCGGGTCAGCATGAAAACCTGCAGGCCCATGTGCTGGACGGTTTGATGCTCAGCGTGGACCTGAACCGGGAACAGGCTCACAGTGCAGAAGTCGTGCTCGATGGCGGCGACTTGGCAGGCCTGTTCGCGCACCGCGGCGAGGCGGGCGTGCGTGAAGAGGATTACACAGTCCTCGGCAAGGCCCGCGCCTACGAGCGCATGGAGGCCGATCTGCTGGGTGATCATGCTGACGGGCAGCTGAGCCTGTTCTACGACAGGCTGCAGAGTTTCGAAGGCGCCTCGCTCGCGGCCGTGGCGGGCCAGTATGTGTTCTATGGCGAGTCCATACAGGTCAGCCTGGCCATCGACAGTCTGGGGCGTGTCGAGGCTTATGACGATGCCGGCTGCGCCTATTTTGGCCGCATGCGGGTGCCGGATCGATCGATCAATGTCTACACCATGACCCTGGATATCAGCGGATGTGCCCTGGCCGGGGATTTCGCCTATGGCCTGGGCAGCCTGGAATACGACCGCACTGGCTGGGAAGTGCTGGTGCTGCCCCTGTGGTTTGACGAGCAGGACCGGGTCGAGGCCTGGCGGCTGGAGCGCATATAAAAAGGGCGCGGCCGATGGCCGCGCCCCTGAGGCCTGATGCGGGAGGGCCTAGCTGCCCAGCTCCTGCTTCATTTTTGTGGTCGCCCGGCGGGCCCGTGAGGTCACCGATTTACGGGCGTTGCTCACCGCGCTCTTGGCCGCACCCGCGGCGCTGCTGGCGGAGTTGGCCGCTTTCCGGGTCGTGGATCGTGCGCCAGCTGTGGCCTTTTTGGCGGTCGACTTGGCGGCACTCGAAGCCTTCTTGGCCGTTGAGCGGGCTGCCGTGGTGGTCTTCTTTGCGGTCGACTTTGCTGCTGTCGAGGTCTTTCGGGCCCCCGACTTGGCGGCCGTGCTGGCTTTGCTTGCGGTGGATTTCGCAGCAGTGCCGGCTTTACGGGCTGTGGACTTGGCACTGCTGGCCGCTTTCTTGGCGGCGGGCTTGGCCTTTGCGGGTGCCTTCTTGACCGCGCTCTTGGCGCTGGCCGCGGTTTTGGCAGCGGTGGCCGGTTTCTTGGCCTTGGCCTTGCTCGGCGCCTTCTTGGCGGCGGGCTTGGCAGCGGGTCTGGCGGCCGGCTTTGCGGCGGGCTTGGCAGCGGCAGCCGCCGGTGCGCGCCCGGTGATCTTCGCCACTTCGTCCCGGGTGTCGCTGATGATGTCGGCCGTTTCGCGCAGATTCGCCAGAATGCGGTCCATCGTGTCCTGCAGCAGTTCCAGCTGCATGTGCGCCGCATCCTTGAGGCTGCCGGCCTTGCGCGAAGCCTTCAGGCTTTTCTGCAATTCCTTGTAGTGGCTTTTCAGGCCATTGAGTTCATGTTCGACCAGCTTTTCGAAGCCGCTGGACACCACGTGACGAAGTTCATCCACCTTGGACTTGATGTCCTTCAGTTTCTTTTTCGCTGCCATCTGCCTCACTCCCCTACGCAAGTAGTTCAGGCCAAAGGAAAAACCCCGATCGCAGTGTAGGCCTGCCCTGCAGGGCTGTCAAAAGTCAAGACCCCCGTGCATGGAAAGGCCTCGAGTTACCGAGTGGTAACCCACTATTCCGGGTGTTAATATCGCCGGTCCGAAATTCGGGAAATCAGGCTTACCGATCCCGGCCCCCAGCCACGAAAGATGGAGTCACAGATGGAATTTCAGGGACAGTCCCTGCAGTTGAAGATGCTGGACGGCGGAATCGCCGAACTGGTCTTCGATCTGCAAGGCGAATCAGTCAACAAGTTCGACCGCCAGACCTTGGAAGAACTCAAGGCGGTGGGCGACCAGCTCAAGGACGCGTCCGAGGTCAAGGGTCTGCTGGTATCCAGCGCCAAGGGCGTGTTCATTGTCGGCGCCGACATCACCGAGTTCGGTGAAAGCTTTCTGCAGCCCGACGAAGAACTGATCCAGTGGTGTGAAAACGCCAATGCGATTTTCAACACGATCGAGGATCTGCCTTTCCCCAGCGTCACGGCGGTCAACGGCATCGCCTTTGGCGGCGGGCTGGAGATGGCGCTGTCCACTGACTACCGCGTGATGGCGGATTCCGCCCAGATCGGTCTGCCGGAAGTGAAGCTGGGCATCATCCCCGGTTTTGGTGGCACCGTGCGCCTGCCCCGGCTGATCGGGGCCGACAACGCCATCGAGTGGATCGCCAGCGGCAAGCCGCAGAAGGCAGACTCAGCTCTAAAGAACCGCGCGGTGGATGCCGTCGTCGCCATGGACCGGTTGCGCGACGCGGCGCTGTCGCTGCTCAATGACGCCATCGCCGGCAAGTTCGACTGGAAGGCCCGGCGGGCGCAGAAGACCGGCAAGCTGAACCTCAACATGGTTGAATCCATGATGGTTTTCGAAACCGCCAAGGGTTTCATTGCCGGTCAGGCCGGCAAGCACTACCCGGCGCCGCTGACCGC
>JBFKIN010000198.1:0-5402 GCA_041632255.1 Oceanococcus sp.
CGGCGTCAGCGACAGACCGGGCGAGGAGCAGAAAGCCTTCTGGGGCGCCTATGCCGTGGCCAAGGCCGGACTGGACGCGCTGTTGCATATCTGCGCCGAGGAGAACGAAAATCGACTCCGCGTGGATCGTGTGATCCCGGAACCGCAGCCCAGTCCGATTCGGGCGGCGGTCTACCCCGGCGAGGTGCCGGCGCAGCTGAGCAGTCCGGCCGAAAATGCCCGCCGGATCGTGCATCTGCTGGAGCAGCCCCGGACCGGCGTGACCGACGCCTGAAAGCCAAGACCCCGCGGCTTTGCTGGCGTCGCGAAGCACATGCCGGCGCAAATTGACCTCCGACGGTTAACGCGCGCATCAAGTGCGTGTAATCTTTACGAAAATTTCAGGACAAATCGTACATGTCGCTGCGCGTGCTGATCATAGACGACGACCCGGATATCCAGGATCTGCTGTTCGCGGCACTGGACGAGGATCAGTACATACTCGACGCCGCGAGCGACGGCGCGAGCGGTTTGAATCTGGCGATGGAAAACGAGTACGACGCCATCCTCCTCGACGTCAACATGCCCGGCATGAACGGTTTTGAACTGTGTCGCCACTTGCGCGAACACGCACACATTTCCACCCCGATCATGATGCTGACCACCCGGACGGAAGTTGCGGACCGGGTCACAGGCCTGGACTTCGGCGCGGATGACTACCTGCCCAAACCCTTTTCCGTTGAGGAACTGGAAGCCCGTCTGCGCGCCATGACGCGGCGCGGCCGGCCCGTACTGGGCAACCGCCTCAAGGTCGGCGACCTGGAGCTCGACATGGAGAGCAAATCGGCCATGCGCGAGGGCCGCCAGATCGCGCTGGCGCCGATCCATATCAAGATCCTCGCCATGCTGATGCGCGAATCACCGAATCTGGTCAGTCGCAGCAAGCTGGAAGCGGAGATCTGGGGTGATGAGCCACCGGATTCGGATGCCCTGCGCGCGCACATTTACGCCCTGCGCACAGCCATCGACAAACCGTTCAAGACCAAACTGCTGCACACCATCCCCAAGCTCGGCTATCGTCTGTCCGAGGCCGAGTAGGCGCTCTGCGCGGTTACGAACAGGCCGCGCGTCCCGGGCAAGCGGCCCGGCACCGCCTGTCCTCAGAGTAGTTGTGCGGCCTTGTGCAGGGCCTTGAGCTCCTGTGGCGTCAGCGGGCGGCTCTTTCCGCTGGCCAGATTGCCCGGCAGGGCGATGGGGCCGAAGCGGACGCGAATCAGTCGGCTGACCTGGCAATCCACCGCCTCGAACAATCGGCGCACAATCCGATTGCGCCCTTCCCGCAGCGTGACGTGATACCAGTGATTGGCACCCTCGCCACCGGCATCCACGATCTGCTCGAATGCTGCGGGACCGTCTTCCAGTTCGATCCCATCTCGTAGGCGCTGCAGCGTTTCGGCACTGACGTCTCCCAGCACACGCACCGCGTACTCGCGCTCGATCTGGCTGGACGGGTGCATCAGGCGCTTGGCCAGCTCCCCGTCGGTGGTAAACAGCAGCAAGCCCGAGGTGTTCAGATCGAGTCGCCCCACCGCCACCCAGCGACCGCCCTGCAGCTTGGGCAGACGTGCAAAAACGGTTGGACGGCCCTGCGGGTCCTTGCGGCTGACGATCTCGCCCACCCGTTTGCGGTACAGGATGGTCTGCTCCGCGGCCGGGGTGAACTTCAGGCGTCGCCCGTCCAGGCTGATGCGGTCCTGCACCCCCACCTTCTGACCAAGTTCTGCTGGCTGACCATTGACCTTAAGGCGCCCGGCGCGTATCCAGTCCTCGGCCTGACGGCGTGAACCGTAACCGTGCTGTGCCAGAAACTTCTGCAGCCGCTCGGGAGCGACTTCAGTGGGTCGTTTCGCCGGACGGCTGGATCGCGATGTCCGCGTCTGACGCGGCGCTGTCTTCTTCATCAGACTCTGTATCGGCCTGTTCGGCCGGCTCCTCGGCCGCCTGGGATTCGGCGGCCAGCTGCAAGTGGATATCCATCACCTGGTCCTTGGGCGCCAGGCGCACCAGGGCGGCTTCGAGCTTTTCCGGATCGGTGAGTTCCGGCAACGGCGGCAGATCTTCAAGCGAACGCAGATTCAGATCGTCAAGGAACTGACGGGTGGTGGCCAGCAGTGCGGGCCGCCCCGGACCTTCCCGGTGGCCGACCTCGCGCACCCATTCCCGCTCGAACAGGGTCTTGAGGATGTTCGCGGACAGGGTCACACCCCGGATTTCCTCGATATCGCCGCGCGTCAAAGGCTGCCGGTAGCAGATGAGCGCCAGGGTTTCGAGCAGGGCCCGGGAATACTTCTGCGGTTTGTCGTCCCAGAGCCGGCTGACCCAGGGCGCCATCTCCTTGCGCACCTGGAGGCGGTAGCCGCTGGCGACCTCCACCAGTTCTACGCTCGAGCCATCCATCTCCCGCTGCAACTGCATGATCGCTTCGCGAATCTGGCGTGAACTGAGCGCCCGGTCATCACCCAGCAGTTGCTCGATGCGGCGAAGCGTGAGCGGTACGTCGGCTACCAGCAGCAGGGCCCGGATGATTTCCTTCGGATCAGTCTTGCTCATGCCTGCCCTGCCCCGGCCAGACGGATCGTGATCGCCGCATAAGGCGCATCCTGATGCAGCTGTAGCAGGCCATTGCGAACCAGTTCCAGTGTGGCGAGAAAAGTCACCAGCAAGCCTTTACGGCCTTCGCCCACTTCCCACAGATCCAGCAGCTGGGCCTGTTTGAGCTCGGACAGGCGATCGATCACCCGGCTCATGCGCTCGCGCACGGACAGGGGCTCCGCCGTGATCTTGTGCGAAGACAGCAGTTCCGCCCGTTGCAGGAGTTCGCTGAAGGCCACCAGCAGTTCACGCAACTCCGGCGGCGGCGCCTTGGGCGCATCGAACTGCATCGGCTCGGCCCGTGCCGGAAAGACGTCACGGTGCATGCGCGGCAGCTCGTCCAGGTTCACCGCCGCCTGCTGCACCTCGGCATAGGCCTGCAGACGCCGGACCAGCTCGGCTCGCGGGTCGCTGGCATCCTCGCCCTCTTCCGACGGCGGCTTGGGCAGCAACACGCGCGACTTGATCTCCGCCAGCCAGGCCGCCATCACCAGATACTCGGCCGCGAGATCGAAGCGCATCTGGTCCATGAGGCGGATATATTCCAGATACTGCTGCGTGATCAGCGCCACGGGGATGTCGAGAATATCCAGATTCTGGCGCCGGATCAGATAAAGCAGCAGGTCCAGAGGCCCTTCGAAGGTTTCGAGGAACACTTCCAGGGCATCCGGCGGGATGTACAGGTCCTGCGGCAGCTCGCTGTAGGGCTGACCGGCCACCTGAGCGATGGCACGGGCTTCCTCGGCCGTGGGGACTGCGTCTGTCATGCGGACATTAGAGCAGAAAGCCCAGCGCGTCGTGTACCGCGCGCAGCTTGTCTTCCGCCCGGGCCCGGGCCTGTTCCGCCCCTCGCGCCAGGATGGCGTCCAGTTGTGCGGGGTCGGACTGCAACGCGCGGTAGCGCTCCTGTACCGGCTCAATGAAGGACACCACCGCATCGGCCAGATCGCCCTTGAAACGGCCATAGCCGGAATCGCCGTATTCGGCTTCCAGATCGGCCACGCTGCGGCCGGTGACAGCGGAAAAAATGCTCAACAGGTTGCTCACCCCCGGCTTGTCCGGCGCCGCGCGCACTTCGCTGCCGGAGTCGGTCACCGCTCGCTTGATCTTCTTCGCAATCCGCTTGGGTTCGTCCAGCAGGTAGATGCCATTGCTTTCGTTGTCATCGGACTTGGACATCTTCGCCTCCGGCGTCTGCAGCCCCATGACGCGCGCCCCCACCGGCGGAATGTAGGGCTCGGGAATGCGAAACACCTCGCCGTAGACGCCGTTGAATCGCTGCGCCACATCACGGGTCAGTTCCAGATGCTGCTTCTGGTCGTCTCCCACCGGCACGAGGGCCGTGTCGTAAAGCAGGATGTCCGCCGCCATCAGGACCGGATAGCTGAACAGGCCGGCGTTGATGTTGTCCGTGTTCTTGCGCGACTTGTCCTTGAACTGGGTCATGCGGTTCAGTTCGCCGATCATCGTGTAGCAATTCAGAATCCAGGCCAGCTGGGAATGCCCGGGAACTTGCGACTGCACGCACAGCGTGTTGCGCTCCGGGTCGATTCCACAGGCAATGTACAACCCGAGGAACTCGCGGCAGCGACGGCGCAGTTCGGCCGGATCCTGGCGCACGGTAATGGCGTGCAGGTCCACCAGCAGAAACAGGCAGTCGTAATCTGCTTGCAGATCGACCCAGTTGCGGATCGCCCCGATGTAATTGCCCAGAGTGAGGTGGCCGGAAGGCTGGATACCGGAAAGCAGAACGGGCTTGGCAGGGGCAGACATGGGACCTGGAAGGGGAAATCAGCGCGCGATTATACGGCGGGATTACAGGCCAAGTGGCCCCAGGGGCCCTTTGCCCTCGCGGAGCACCCGAGCCTCGCTCTCGCTCAGGTCGACCACGGTGGTCGGTTCCAGCCCGCAGGGACCGCCATCAATGATGATGTCCAGCTGGTTGAGCAGGGCGTCACGGATATCCCAGGCCTCGTTCAGCGGCTCGTCCTCACCGGGCAGTTGCGCGGTACAGCTCAGGATCGGCTCACCCAGCTCGGCCAGAAGCGCCTGCGCAATCACATTGTCCGGCACCCTCACGCCGATCGTCTTGCGTTTGCCGGTCTGCAGCCGACGGGGCACCTGATGGGTCGCCTGCAGGATGAACGCATAGGGCCCCGGGGTCACGTGTTTCAACATCCGGAATTGCCAGTTGTCGACCCGCGCGTAAGTCGCGATCTCAGCGAGTTCACGGCAGACCAGGGTCATGTTGTGGTGCTTGTCCAGCTGGCGAATGCGGCGGATGCGCTCCAGCGCGTCCTTGTCCCCGATATGGCAGCCGAAGGCATAGCAGGAGTCCGTCGGGTAGGCGATGATCGCACCCTCGCGCAGACGCTCCACGATCTGTCGGATCTGGCGCCCGTGCGGATTCTCGGAATGGATTTCGAAATAATCAGCGGCCATGGCTGGGTGCGCGCAAAAGCCGGACAGTATAATGGCCGCATGAGCAAATGGATTGATTCTTTCCCGGCGCTGGCCTTTCTGGGCGCCATTCTTTGGCGGGACATCTACTTCGGCACCATCGTGCTGATCGTGTCGCTGTTCGCGCTGGTGGCCTGGTATGCCGTCATCGAGCGGCGTCTGCACCGCATGCACTTCGGCACGGCGGTCGTAGCGCTGGTGCTGGGGGGACTGACCCTGAGCGTGAACGACCCCCTGTTCATCAAATTCAAGCCCACCGCCGTCTACCTGATTTTTGCCCTGGTCCTTGCCGGCAGCCACTTCATTGGCGA
>JBFKIN010000199.1:0-5396 GCA_041632255.1 Oceanococcus sp.
ACAGGCCGGGGTAGCGCGCGGCATCGCCGAGTATCTCCTCGATCCGCAGCAGCTGATTGTATTTGGCAATCCGGTCGGAGCGGCACAGCGAGCCGGTCTTGATCTGGGTGGCCGTGGTGGCCACGGCCAGATCGGCGATGGTTGCATCCTCCGTTTCGCCACTGCGGTGGGAGACCACGGCGGAGTAGCCGGCCTTGTCCGCCATGGCGATGGCTTCCAGGGTTTCGCTCAGGGTGCCGATCTGGTTGACCTTGATCAGAATCGAATTGCCGATCCCCTTCTCGATGCCCTCCGCCAGGATTTTCGGATTGGTCACGAACAGGTCGTCTCCGACCAGCTGGGTGCTCTCGCCCAGGCGCTGCGTCAGCATCTTCCAGCCGTCCCAGTCGTCCTCGGCCATGCCATCCTCGATGGTGATGATCGGGAAGGCGCCGACCAGCTCGGCGAGGTAATCGCAGAACTCGGAGCTGTTGAAACGCCGGTTCTCCGAGGCCAGGGTGTAGACGCCGTCCTTGTAGAATTCGGAACTGGCCACATCCAGGCCCAGCAGCACATCACCGCCCAGCCTGTAGCCGGCCGCTTCCACCGCCTCGGCCAGGGCTTCCACCGCCGCGGCATTCGAGGGCAGATCCGGGGCGAAGCCGCCCTCGTCGCCCACCGCGGTGTTCAGGCCGCGCCCGTTCAGCAGTTTCTTCAGGTGATGAAAGATCTCGGTGCCGACCCGCAGCGCCTCGGAGAAGCTCGGCGCGCCCACCGGCAGGATCATGAATTCCTGGATGTCGACGCTGTTGTCCGCATGCGCGCCGCCATTGATCACATTCATCATCGGCACCGGCAGCGTGCAGGCCTGATCGCCACCCAGATGGCGGAACAGGGGCAGCTTGCGCGAAGCCGCGGCCGCCTGGGCCGTGGCCAGCGACACCGCCAGCAGCGCATTGGCGCCCAGTCGGCCCTTGTTCTCGGTGCCGTCCAGCTCGATCATGCGGCCGTCGACAGCAGCCTGATCCCGCGCGTCCAGGCCGGCCACGGCGGCGGCGATCTCTCCGTTGACGTTGCTCACGGCCTTGCGCACACCCTTGCCCATGTAACGCGCAGCATCACCGTCGCGCAGCTCGATCGCCTCGCGCGCGCCCGTGGATGCCCCCGAAGGAACCAGCGCACGGCCGAAACTGCCATCGTCCAGGATGACATCGGCTTCGACGGTGGGATTGCCGCGCGAGTCGATGACTTCGCGGCCTCGGACTTGGGCGATTCGGCTCATGTTCTACGTCCTCGTACTTGAATGGTGAATCCGCAGCGGCCCTTTGGCATGGCTCTGATCTGCGGAATGTCCGGATATTCGGATTCCACGCCTGCCCGGGCACTAGCCCAGGAGGTCTTCCGCCAGTGGGCGGGATTTGACCACCCGGTCCAGCTCGGCCAGCTGGGTCAGCAGGGCATCAGCCAGATGCAGCGGCCAGGAATTCGGACCGTCGCACAGGGCTTCGTCAGGCTTGGGATGCGTTTCCATGAACAGGCCGGACACCCCGGCGCCGATGGCGGCGCGAGCCAGTACCGGGATGAACTCCCTCTGGCCACCGGAGGCGCTACCCTGCCCCCCCGGGAGCTGGACCGAATGCGTGCAGTCAAAGATGACTGGGCAACCGGTGGCACGCATCGCGGCGAGGCCGCGCATATCCGAGACCAGGTTGTTGTAACCGAAGGAAAATCCGCGTTCGCACAGCATCAGGGGCGTGTCCGGTGCGACCTCGCGCATCTTGGCCACGACATTGCCCATTTCCCAGGGCGACATGAATTGTCCCTTCTTCACATTCACCGGCTTGCCGGCCAGCGCCACCCGCTGCATGAAGTTGGTCTGCCGGCACAGGAAGGCGGGGGTCTGGATCACATCGACGACAGCGGCGACTTCCTCGATGGGCGTGTCCTCATGCACGTCGGTGATCACCGGCACGCCGATCTGGCGCTGGACTTCGGCCAGCATCCTCAGGCCTTCTTCCATCCCCGGGCCGCGGTAGCTCCGGTGCGAACTCCGGTTGGCCTTGTCGAAGCTGCCCTTGAAGACGTAGGAAATCCCCAGTTTCGCCGTGATCTCTTTCAGGGTACCGGCCACTTCCAGCACCATGTCCAGCGACTCCAGCGTATCCGGGCCAGCCAGCAGCAGCATGGGTTGATCCAGCCCGACCTTGTAGTGCGCGATGTCTGTCATATCAAAGAGCTCTGCTGTCTGTGCCGGCAGATCAATCAGATTTCCTTATCCATCCCGAATCTGCGAGATCTGCGGATGATGTCTTTCAGGCGGCGGACTGCCGGGCCAGCTTGCGCTCGCGTGCGGCAGCGATGAAGCCGCGAAACAGCGGATGGCCATCGCGCGGGGTTGAGGTGAACTCGGGGTGGAACTGGCAACCGACGAACCAGGGGTGATCGGGCAACTCGACGATTTCCACCAGTTGATCCTCCGGCTGTTCACCGGTGAAGCGCATGCCGTGATCGGACAGGACCTGACGGTACTGGTTGTTGAACTCGTAACGGTGGCGATGCCGTTCCACAATCTGTTCGGCGTCATACAACTCGCGCACCAGGCTGCCTTCGGTCAGCACGCAGGCCTGTGCGCCCAGGCGCATCGTACCGCCCTTGCGGTCATCGGCGCCGCGCTGCTCAATGCTGCCATCCGGATTGTGCCATTCGGTCACCAGCCCGATCACCGGATGCGGAGTCTCGGGATCGAACTCGGTACTGTGCGCGCCGGCCAGGCCGGCCACGTCGCGGGCGAATTCGATCGCCGCGATCTGCATCCCCAGGCAGATGCCCAGATAGGGCACGCTGTTCTCGCGGGCATAGCGCACGGCCGCGATCTTGCCCTCGATGCCCCGCTCGCCAAAGCCGCCCGGCACCAGGATGGCATCGGCCTCGCGCAAGGCGCCCAGGCCCTTGGATTCGAGCTGCTCGGAGTCGACGTAATTGATGCGCACCCGCGTATTGGTATGGATACCGGCATGGTGAAGCGCTTCGTTGACCGACTTGTAGGCATCGGCGAGGTCCACATATTTGCCCACCATGGCCACGTTGACCTCGGCGTCCTGCCGGGTCGGGGCCTCGGTGACGTGAGCCCATTCGGAGAGGTCGGCCGCCGGCGCGTCGAGTGCGAACTGCTTGACCACCAGATCATCCAGACCCTGCTCGTGAAAGTGGGTCGGGATGGTGTAGATGTCCTTGACGTCGGTGGCGCTGATCACCGCCTGTTCCGCCACGTTGCAGAACAGCGCGATCTTGCGCCGTTCGTTGGCCGGCATCTCGCGATCCGAGCGGCAGATGAGCACATCCGGCTGAATGCCGATGCCCCGCAACTCTTTGACGGAATGCTGCGTCGGCTTGGTCTTCATCTCGCCCGAGGACGCGATCCAGGGCACCAGGGTCAGGTGCAGATACATGACCCGGTCGCGGCCATATTCGACGCCGAACTGACGGATTGCCTCCAGGAAGGGCAGGCTCTCGATGTCCCCGACGGTGCCGCCGATTTCGACCATGCAGATGTCGGCGCCTTCACCGCCCTGCAGGATGCAGCGCTTGATCTCGTCGGTGATGTGCGGAATCACCTGCACGGTGCCGCCAAGGTAGTCGCCGCGGCGCTCCTTCTCCAGCACATTGGAATAGATCTGGCCGGTCGTGAAATTGCTGTGCCGGCTGGTCTTGCTGCGCAGGAAGCGTTCGTAGTGGCCCAGATCCAGGTCGGTCTCTGCGCCATCCTGGGTCACGTAGACCTCCCCATGCTGGAACGGACTCATGGTGCCGGCATCCACGTTGAGATAGGGATCCAGCTTGATCATGGCCACGCGCAGCTTGCGCGATTCCAGCAGCGCCGCCAGCGATGCGGCGGCGATGCCCTTGCCCAGCGAAGACACCACGCCCCCGGTCACAAATACAAATCGCGTGTCGCTGGGCTGGCTCATGGGGGCTCCGAAAGAATCCGGGTATTTTAGCCGAAGCCCGCGGACTCAGACAACGCGCCGGACTCCGAAACAACCTGAGATCAATGCCTACATCACGTTGATTTCAATGCCATTTCAGATCAAGCCTGAATTTTCCCAGCGCCATTCATCCGGCCCATGCCCGACCGTATGCCAGCGATTGCCCACCGCCAGCAGGCGCTCCCCGCACCAGAGCAGCGGCGTACGGCGACGCTCCCACGGCGGCACCCCGGCCTGCTGGAACAGCGACTTCAGTCGCCGGCGATGACCGCCCAGGACAATCTGTTCGCCACCCTGGGGGATTCGAACCTCGGCCGCGAAAGGCAGACGCCAGCGGATGCGTCCGCCAAAGGGCCAATCGGCCTCGCCCTCCGTTTCCAGGCGCCAGTGCAGCGGACGCAGCGGCTCGAGCGGCGGCATGGCGTGCAGAATGCCGCGATAACGCCGCAGTTCGGCCCCCGGCCAGGAGACCTGCGGCTCGGCATCCGGCGCCGCCTCAAGGAACTGCCGCCAGATCTGCTTGAGCATGCGATGACGCGGCGCCGGCAGATCGCGCTGGCGTAACCAGGCGAGCAGAACCCGGTCGCGCAGCGCCGGCGGCGCTGTCGCCAGCCGCCCGAGGGAAAGACCGCCGCCCTCACTGAAGCTGCCGGGATCGATCAACCCGCCCAGATCGCCCAGCAGGCTGGCGCTGCGAGCCAGGTTGCTCTCAACGCCACCGAAGCGGGCCGACAGCCGCGGCAGGATCTCCTGGCGCAGGAAGTTGCGGTCAAAGCGCAGGTCGCGATTGGCGGGGTCCTCCAACCAGTGCAGCCCCTCGGCCTGCGCATAGGACGCAATCTGGGCAGACGACACGGAAAGCAGTGGCCGGAGCAGGCGGTGCGACCCCAGCCGCCGCGCGCCCGCCATCGCTGCCAGACCGAGCTCACCGCTGCCCCGCAGCAGGTGCAGCAGCACGGTCTCGGCCTGGTCCTGCTGATGATGGGCCGTGAGCAGCACTTCCCCTTCCCGCAAGGCGGCGCCGAGCACCGCATAGCGCCGCTCCCTGGCCCAGGCCTCAAGATTCCCTGCCGGGGCAGCGTCCAGCATGAGGACCTGGCAGTCCACACCAAGCGCCGCGGCCTGTTCCCGACAGTGTCGGGCCCAGTCCGCAGCCTGCGGATGCAGGCCGTGATTCACATGCAGGGCGCGCAGGCACAGACCCTCGTCGCGCCGTGCAGCGGCCGCATGCAGCAGCACGGTCGAATCGATGCCGCCGCTGAAGGCCAGCACATAGCGGCCGGGGCGCGCCAGGGCAGCAACGGCTTCGGCAACGCCGGGATCAGCTTTCGCGGAATTCCCCATATCCGGCGTAGCGTTTTTCGCGCCGATCAACCAATTCGGTCATCGACATCTGGCCCAGGCGATCCAGGGTCCTGAGCAGGCTGCCCT
>JBFKIN010000200.1:0-5377 GCA_041632255.1 Oceanococcus sp.
TGCGGCGGCAGGTCACCCACCGCCAGGCTCTGCGGGCTGTTCGCGCCGTGCCCCAGCATCAGCGGCCCCGGCAGGGGCGACAGGCGCAGGTTCTTCAGCATCCGGCCGCCCGCGTTGCGCAGGCTCAGGCGCAGATCCAGCCGCCCCGGCCCGGCGTCCCCGGGCACCACCGCCACCACCTGGTGGCGCACCACGAGCGCGTCGTCCCATGCGGCAGCGGGCGCGGGGAGCGCAAGCATGCCGGCCAGAAGAATGGATATGCCAAGGCCGTGGCGTCGGTTCACCGGCGCCTGATCCTGTGTGTTTGCGCGAGTATCCTTTTTCATAGCACCCTCCAGCGATCCCTGTGTTCGCAGCTGTTGGCGCGTGCTGGATGTGCGCTTTGCACGGTGGTGGTGTCTGCGCGGCTCCACACTCCTGCACACCCCCTTGCTGACCTGGTATACGCCCCAACCTCAGTTTTGTATGTCCAGAGATGGACGCCCTGCCGCGTTCTGTCGCAAACCGTGCCTTCCTCCAAGTCATGGTTTCTGCGATGTGTCGATGCAGAGAACGCCGCGCAATTTGAGCCTATGCCGCACAGGGCAACGCATCACCTCCCATTTGGGAGGCATCCACAGGGCATTTCGCGGAAGACGGCGGACGAGGTGGCCACCAAAAAGGGCACGGGGATCGAGTCTCTCGCGATGATCCGCGCAGCGACAATCGTCGATACCTGCCAAAGAGACGGACGATCAGATGTCTGCAACCCATCATCGAAGGTTCAATCTGGCGTGATTGCCCGCGCTGCACCGCGCCCAACGGTTGATCCGTTATTGACGGGGAGAGCGTTTGGTCTTGAGGCTTCGACGGCGACCCTTTGAGGGCGCGGTAGTTCGTCTGCACTTGCCGGTTGTGGGCAAACTTCTGATAGCGGATTGCCAAGCAAAATCGGTCCAGTGTCCGAAAAGCGCCCACAGCAACTGGTCAGGGGGTGGAATGCAGGCTGGTCTGCCAGTAATGCTCCGGATGCAGGCCGGCAACTGGGCCTGCCCTGCCCGCTCAGTCTCCCCGCGCACGCTCCTGCACCAGCACCCAGGGGCTGATCACCAAGGCCCAGAGGTCACAGTCGGGGTTCTCGGCCCAGCGCCGCGCCGTGTCGTCGTCCAGGAGCCCGGCCTGTTCCTGCTGCATCCAGCGTTTGAGCTGGGCGCTGTCATCTGCGGCCATGGCCTCGCCAACCACGATCAGGTCCAGTTCCGGCCCAACCCGAACAAGACGGCCGGAGGCGAAAAGGCGCTCCAGCTCGGGCCAGCTAATACGGGCCGTTTCGCCCAAAAGCTTGTTGTGGAGCGAAACAGGCGCAGAATCGGGGGAATCGGGCACGGTGGATGCTGGTTCAAATCTGCGGGGATTGTGCCAAGCGGGGCGCTGCATGCGCTACCATGCAGCGCATTTTCCGACCTCCGGAACCCAGCACAGGAGACCGTTCATGCGCCGCGTCGTGTTCAATCAGAAAGGTGGTGTGGGCAAGACCAGCATCGTCTGCAACCTGGCGGCGATCAGCGCTGCGCGCGGGCGGCCCACCCTGGTGGTCGATCTCGATCCGCAGTGCAATTCCAGCCAGTACCTGCTGGGCAGCGCGCCCGAGCCTGCCGCCAGCGGCGTGGCCGATTTCTTCGAGGCGACTCTGGGGCGAAGCCTCAAGGCCGCCGGGCTGGAGCCGCACATCACCGCGACACCCTTCGAGAATCTGTACGTGGTGGCCTCGCACCCCGATCTGGAACACCTGATCGTCAAGCTGGAGTCCCGGCAGAAGATCTACAAGCTGCGCAATGCCCTGGAACGGCTCAGCCAGTTCGAATCCATCTACATCGACACGCCCCCGGCCCTGAATTTCTACAGCCGCTCGGCGCTCATTGCTGCGGATCGTTGCCTGATTCCCTTCGATTGCGACGATTTCGCCCGGCAGGCGCTGTATACCCTGCACGAGAACATTGAGGAAATTCAGGCCGACCACAACGACGGGCTCGAGGTCGAGGGCATCGTGGTCAATCAGTTTCAGCCCCGGGCCAAGCTGCCCCAGCGGCTGATCGATGAGCTGGTGGCCGAGGGGATGCCCATTCTCGGCACGCGTCTTGGCAGCAGCGTCAAGCTCAAGGAGTCGCATGATCGCTCCGTCCCGCTGGTCCATTCGGAGCCGCGGCACAAGATCACCCAGCAATTTATTGCACTGTACGAGTCGCTGGACTGAAACCATTGGGTGGTCTCGGACGTCTTACAACCACCATTTCGATCATTGTGGAAGGCAAATGCTGAATCTCATGCGTTATCCCCTGTTCGCCCTGCTGCTGGTCAGCGCCGCGGCCTGGGCCGACGAAGAACGTTACGACCCCACCTATTCGTCCATCCGGCTGACCTCAGTGGACACGGATTTCGACAATCTGGACCGCGCCTTCAATCTCGGCTTCACGCTGGGCATCAATATCCCCGGCGTCAGCGTGATCCCCAGCAACATGTTCGCCGCGGAGATCGACCTCAGCAGCACCCTGATCCCGGGTGAAAACCGGGGCACCGGTGGTCTGGGCGGTGGTGGTGGCGGGGGCGGCGACGGCTGCGCGATCACCGATGTCGGCTGCCAGCTTGGCGGCGGCGGTGATGGCGGCGGTGGTGGGGGCGGCAGCAGCGCCAACAACACGACGGACCCGGATGACCTGCGCCTCAACAGCGTCGGGATCTTCCTGCGGGCGCGCACCCCCGGGACCTTTTTCGGTATGGCGCGGGCGGGTTACCGGTTCGTGGAAACCACCATCAGCGAACTCAACGAGGAACAGACCGGCAGCACATGGGGCCTCGGCCTGGGTTACCGCTACAGTAGTCAGGGCGCGGTGGAGCTGACCTACACCCAGTACGGCTCTGATATCAACTACCTGAGCCTGTCGGTCAGTTACTGAGCGCATTCAAGGCCTTGCGTTGAAACAGAGGGCGCCTTCGGGCGCCCTCTGCGTTTACAATAACCGGCCTTGTATCCAGCAAGCCGCACGGGGAATCGCGCAGAGTGCAGAAACTGAACGTGGATGTTGCCGTTATTGGCACGGGACCGGCCGGCGAAGGCGCCGCGATGATGGCGGCCAAGAATCACCTGGAAACCGTGGTCATCGAGCGATACGTCGATGTCGGTGGCGGCTGCACACACTGGGGCACGATCCCGAGCAAGGCGCTGCGTTACGCGGTCAAGCAACTCAACGAAGTCCGCAACAACCCCCTGCTCCACCAGTTCCGTCGCCAGATCAAGGTGACTTACCCCGAATTGTTGCAGACGGCCGATGCCGTCATTGCCTCCCAGGTCGCCAGCCGGCATCGGGCCTATGAGCGCAATGAGGTGCCGATCATCGAGGGCAGCGCCCGCTTCAAGGATACGCACACGCTGCTGATCGAACACCGTGGGCGTCAGGTCGCCCAGGTCAAAGCCAAGACCATTGTCATCGCGACCGGATCGCGCCCCTATCACCCCGATGGCCTGGATTTCGATCACCCCCGAATCCACGACAGCGACACCATCCTGAACTACAAGGACCATCCCCGCTCCATCACGATTTACGGGGCTGGTGTGATCGGCTGCGAGTACGCTTCCATATTCGCCAATCTGGGCATCAAGGTGAACCTGGTCAACACACAGGGCCGGCTGCTCTCCTTCATGGACGAGGAAATCACCGAAGGCCTGTCCTACCACCTGCGCGACCAGGGTGTGACGATTCGCCACAACGAGGAGTTCTCCCACGTGGAGGCGCGCGAACACGATGTGGTCCTGCATCTGCGATCAGGGCGACGCCTGAAATCCGACATTCTGCTCTGGGCCAACGGTCGCACCGGCAACTCGGCCGGCATGGGGCTGGAGGAACTGGGCCTGCCGGTGAACAGCCGCGGCCAGCTGACCGTGAATGGCGTGTATCAGACCGACATCGATCACATCTACGCCGTGGGCGACATCATCGGCTACCCGGCCCTGGCCTCCAGCGCCTACGACCAGGGCCGCTTCGCCCTCTCCCACGTGCTCGATCCCGAGCGACGCAACCTGTTGTTCGACCTGATGCCGGCCGGCATCTACACCATCCCCGAGATTTCTTCGGTCGGCAAGACGGAACAGGAACTGGCTGCGGATGGGGTGCCCTATGAATCGGGCTACAGCTACTTCAAGCATCTGGCGCGGGCGCAGATGGCCGGCGAAACGGTCGGCATGCTCAAATTGATCTTTCATGCCGACACGCGCGAAGTGCTGGGCGTGCATTGCTTCGGCGACCGCGCCTCGGAGATCGTGCATATCGGCCAGGCCATCATGGCCAAACAGAATGGCGGCCCGGGCCTGGATTACTTCATCGACACGACTTTCAACTATCCGACCATGGCAGAGGCCTACCGGGTGGCGGCGCTGAACGGGCTGAATCGCCTGGTCTGACGCGGCGAATCAGCCGCTGGGGGCGTCATCAGGCAAGCCCTTGGCCGCTTGCCATAGCGCCTCCAGTTCGTCGAGGGATGCCTCCGACCACGGTCTGCCCCGGTCCTGGAGTGCCTGCTCCACTGACGCCAGCCGTCCGATGAACTTCTCATTGGTCCTGTGCAGGGCACCGCCGGGGTCCACCTGCAGGAAGCGGGCGAAATTCACCAGCATGAACAGCAGATCACCCAGTTCATCCGTCATCGCACCCGTATCGCCGCTGGCGATCGCCTCACGCAGTTCGCCGATTTCCTCGTGCAGCTTGTCCCAGAGCGGGTCGAGTGCCGGCCAGTCGAAGCCGAGCCTGGCGGCCTGACGTTGCAGCCGCTCGGCCTCAGCCAGGGGCCGATCCGGCGCCGCCCGTTGCTCAGACCATTTCATGGGCGGCAAACTTTTCCTGCATGTTGTAGAGCATGCCCGCAGTGGCCCCCCAGATGCGGTAGCGGCTCCAGTTCAGTTCATAGAACAGCAGCCCCATGCGGGCCAGTTTCTTGCGCTGATAGTTGTCCCGGTCAAGCACGAAGGACAAGGGCACTTCGAAGACCTCGCCCACCTCGCCGGATTCCGAGTGCACCTCGGCGTCTTCGGCCACGAAGCCCACGACCGGGGTGACCCGGAATTTGGACACGGTCGGGTAGTCGTCCAGGTAGCCGATCACATCCACCGCGGCGGGGTCGAGGCCAATTTCCTCTTCCGCCTCGCGCAATGCCGTTCCGTCCGGAAACGGGTCATCGTCTTCTGCGCGTAGCCCGGGAAAGCTGATCTGGCCGCCATGAGCGCGCAGCTTTTCGGAACGCACGGTCAGGATGACCGAGGGCGAATGGCCACGGCGGATTCCGACCAGCACGGCTGCAGGCGTCAGACGCTTGAGCCAGCGGCCCTTCATCAGCCGATCCATGCCCA
>JBFKIN010000201.1:0-5332 GCA_041632255.1 Oceanococcus sp.
CATGCTCACCGGCATCCTGGCGCCGCACAGCGGCCAGGTGCGCATCGGCGGCATCGACATGGCCCGCGCACCGGAGCGGGCGCGAGCCCTGCTGGGCTACCTGCCAGAGCAGCCGCCCCTGCACCCTGAGCTTGGCGTGCGCGAGTATCTGCGCTTCTGCGCCCGCCTGCATGGCCTGACAGCGGCTCAGGCGGACGAGGCCGTGGATCGGGCCATCGCCGCCTGCGGCCTGGAAGATGTCAGCCGGCAGACCATCGGCTCGCTGTCCAAGGGTTACCAGCAGCGCACCGGCATCGCGCAGGCGATCGTGCACCGGCCGCCCCTGATCATCCTGGACGAGCCCACGGTGGGACTGGACCCGAACCAGATGCGGCAGATCCGCGCGCTGATCATGAATCTGGCGCAGGATCACGCCATCATCCTGTCCAGTCACATCCTGTCCGAGGTGCAGGCGGTCTGTCAGCGGGTCCTCATCCTGGCCGGCGGCCGCACCGTCCACGATGGCCCGCTGCGACCTCAGGACCGGCCAGGCGCCGGCTTCAAGCTGCTGATCGGGCTGCGCCAGCCGCCTGCCCTCGAGGCGCTGGCCGGCTTTTCGGGCGTCCAGGAAGTGGATGAACTGGAAGGCGGACAATTCCGGCTCGATATCGCCGCCGGCCACGACCCGCGGGAATCGCTCGTGCTGCAGGCCGCGGCGCTGGGCTGGGGCCTTTACGAGATGCATCAGGAGCGGCCCGAGCTGGAACAGATCTTCGCGGAGCTGACCGCATGAACGACACCCCCGTGAATCCCGTGGATGCTCCGGCACCGACAGCAGGCCACGATGCCGTGACGAAGCCGGCGGCGGCAAGGGCCGTTTTCGTGATCGCCGTCCACGAACTGCGCCGCAGCTTCGCCTCGCCACTGGCCTGGATCTGCCTCGGCGTGGTCCAGCTGCTGCTCGGCCTGGTGTTCTGGCTGCTGCTGGCGGAGTTCGCCAGCGCCGGCATCGGCGCCCAGGGCATCGGGGTCGCCGAATACGTCGGCGGCGGCCTGTTCGGCTTCGCCACCGTTGTGCTGCTGCTGGTGATTCCGCTGCTGAGCATGCGCAGCTTTGCCGAGGAGCGGATGCAGGGCAGCCTGAGCCTGTACCTCGCGGCGCCGGTTCCGCTGTCGGCCCTGGTTCTGGGCAAGTATCTGGGGCTGCTGGCCTTTCTTGGCCTGATGCTGTCGCTGATCGCGGCCATGCCGCTGAGCCTGCTGAGCGGCACCCCGCTGGATCTGGGACTGCTGGGCTCGGCCGTGCTGGGCCTGGGGCTGATGATGGCCGCTTTCGCCGCTGCGGGGCTGTTCGTATCCGCCCTGGCGAGCCAGCCTGCGGTGGCTGCGATCGGCAGTTTCGGCCTGCTGCTGCTGCTGTGGCTGTTACAGGTGCTGGCCAGCCGTGGCGACAGCCTCGGGGCGCTGGCCGAGTACCTCTCCCTGCTCAGCCATTTCGACCAGTTCCGCCGTGGCATCTTCGACAGCTCTGACCTGATCTATTACCTGCTGTTCACGGCCGCCTTCCTCGGTCTGACCGGTTTGCGCCTGCGCTGGGAGCAGCAGGCATGAACCAGCGCGCTTCACTGCTGCTGACCGCGCTGCTGTGGCTCAGCGTTCTCGGCCTTCTGGCGGCCCACAGCCTGCGCCATGACCGGCAATGGGACTGGACGGCCGGCCAGCGCAACACCCTGACCAGCGCCAGTCGCGACCTGCTCGCCAGCCTGCCCGACCCGATCCAGGCCACCGCCTACGTGTTCCCCGATGCGGACACCCAGCGCGACATCCGCGCCCGCTTCGCGCCTTATCAGCGAGAGAAGCCGAATTTCTCCCTGCACTTCGTTGATCCCGCGACCGCGCCGCAGACGGTGCGAGAACTGGGCATTGCCCAGAGCGGCGAGGTACGGCTGGAATACCAGGGCCGCAGCGAAACCCTGAGCACGCTGTCCGAGCCCGAGATCAGCGCCGCCCTGCAAAGACTCGCGCACGCCGATGCCGCCTTGATCGTGTTCGCCGCGGGCCATCGCGAGCGCGATCCCGAGGGCTCGGGGCCGGCCTCCTACGCGGCCCTGGCGGGGCTGCTGCGGGACAAGGGTCTCGCCGTGCGCAGGGTGGTTCTGGCCACCAGCGAATTGCCCGAGCAAACCAGCCTGCTGGTGCTGGCGGCGCCCCAGGCCAGCCTGCTGCCCGGGGAGCTGGAGCGCATCCGCGCCTTCCTGGATGCCGGCGGCAAGCTGCTGTGGCTGACCGACCCGCAGCTGCCGCAACTGCCGGAACTGGAATCCGCGCTGGGGCTGCAGGTGCTGCCCGGCACCCTGATCTACCAGGACTACGAGTTGCTGGGCAGCGGTCACCCGGCGATGGCGCTGGTCGCCAGCTACCCCGACCACCCGGTAACCCGAAGGCTCGACGCCATCACGGCCTTCCCGCTGGCCGGCGCCCTGCAGGCGCAGGACGGCGGTGACTGGCAGGTCCGGCCGCTACTGCGCAGCGTGGAGCGCTCCTGGCTGGAAACCGGCCCCATCGAAGGCAGCCTGGTGTACGACAGCGGAAGCGACCGCCTGGGCCCGCTGAGCATGGGCCTGGCCCTGCGCCGTCAGCAGTCCGGCGTGGACCAGAGGGCGGCGGTGATCGCCGATTCCGACTTTGCCAGTGACGCTTACATCCACCAGCTGGGCAATCGCGTTTTCGCGATGGGCCTGTTCCAGTGGCTGCTCGCCCGCGACGCCCAGATTCACATTGATCTGCCGCCAGCGCCGGACAGCAGCCTGCAGCTGTCGCCCCTGGCCACCCGTCTTCTGGGCCTGGGCTGGGTCCTGCTGCTGCCTGCCCTGTTGCTCGGCGCCGGTCTGTGGCGCTGGCGCCGCCGGAGCCTGCGCCGATGAACCGGACCAATCTGATTCTTGCCGTCGTCGCCCTGCTGCTCGCCGGCCTGTTGTGGCTGGATGACGACAGCCAGGCCCCGGACGAACTCGTGACGCTCACCGAACGAAACCCCGCCGAGGTTGAACGTATCGCCCTGTACCTGGGGGACGGCGAGACACCGGTCGTGCAGCTGCAGAAGCAGGCCACGGGCTGGCATATCACTTCGCCGGTCACGGTCGCGGCCGACCCCTTCGCGGTTGGCGAGATCCTCCGCCTGTTGCGGGTGGAGAGTCTGGAACGACGCAATCCTGCGGAACTCGACTTGACCGCGCTCAAGCTGGCGCCGCCACTGTGGCGGGTCCGCTACGATGACACCGAACTGGCCATCGGCGCGGTGGAATCGATTCGCCAGCGGCGCTATCTGCGGCAGGCTGACCAGGTGCATCTGGTGGACGACTTCAATCCGGCGCCCTTCGATGGCAATTACGCGGACCTGGTCTCCCGTCGGCTGCTGCCACAGGGCAGCGAGATCCTGCGTATGCGCTGGCCGGACCAGGACCCGCTTGCGGCGGAAAATATCGACCCGGCGCTGCTGCAGCGCTGGCTGGATGCCGAAGCCGACTGGACCGCACGGCCGCTGCCGATCGATTTCGAAGCCGTCCACTCACGCGTCACCATCAGCACGGCGCAGGGGTCGGCAGACTTTCTGATCGCCGGCGTCGAGCCACGCCTCAAGCTAATCCGCCCGGATATCGACGTGCTCTACAACCTGCCCGCATCGGCCGCCTCCGAGCTGCTCGCGCAGTAGCCCGGCGCATGCCCGAACTCCCCGAGGTCGAAACCAGCCGGCGCGGCATCAGCCCCGCGCTGCTGGGCAGGCACCTCAGCGGCGCGATTGTGCGTCAGCCACAGTTGCGCTGGGCGGTGCCGGCGGCGCTCGACACCATCGTCCGGGGACAGCCGGTGCTCGCCGTGAAACGACGGGCCAAGTACCTGCTTCTGGAACTTCCGGACGGCCATGTGATGATCCACCTGGGCATGTCCGGCCGCATCCGGGTGGCGCCGGCGGGCACACCGGTGCTCAAGCATGACCATGTCGACCTGTTACTGGACGATGGCCGCTGCCTGCGCCTCAACGATGCGCGCCGCTTCGGTGCCGTGCTCTGGCAACCGCACCCGCTCGAAACGCACCCGCTGCTGCGGCACCTGGGCCCTGAACCGCTGGAGGACGACTTCAGCGGCGACTGGCTGCACGCGCGCTCCAGGGGCCTGCGTGGGGCAGTGAAGAACTTCATCATGGACCAGCGCACCGTGGTCGGGGTCGGCAACATCTACGCCTCGGAATCCCTGTTCCGGGCCGGCATTCACCCGGCCCGCCCCGCCGGCCGCATCAGCCTGGCACGCTACCGCGCGCTGGCCGGCTGTATCCGCGCGGTGCTGGATGATGCCCTGGCCAGCGGCGGCACGACCCTGCGCGACTATGTCAGCCCCGACGGCAGTCCCGGCTACTTCACCCTGTCGCTGGATGTCTATGACAAGGCCGGCAAGGCCTGCCCGCGCTGCGCCGCGCCCATCCGGCGCCGCGTCATCGGCCAGCGAGCCTCCTACTTCTGCGCCGGCTGCCAGCGTTGACGCCGCACGGTGCGGGTTGGAGCGCCGCCCGGATTCAGAGCTTCACCGGCCGGCGACACAGCAGAATGCCGAACAGCACCACCGCGGCGCCGGCCGCCTGCTGCGGACCCAGCGGTTCAAGCAGTATCCACCAGGCGAAGCCGGCGGCAGCCACTGGCTGCAGCAGCAGGCTGACCGAGGAAAAGGCCGCCGGCAGGTGGGCCAGGGCATAGGCGATCAGTCCCTGGCCCAGCACATGGCTGATCACGGCCAGGCTGAGCAGCCACAGCCAGTCGTGCGCGCTGGCCGGCAACCAGGGACCGGCGGCCAGCGCGAAGGGCAGCAGGGCCAGCGCGGCCACCGCGCTGCTGAGCCACATCAGCTGCCAGGTGCCGAGTTCGCGCCGGGCGCCCACGATGCACAGCTGATAGGCGGCGTAGAACATGGCCGTGAGCACGCCCAACCCGTCCCCGATCAGCGCTTCGCCACGACCCAGATTGGCCCCGACCAGCACGGCGGCGCCGATCAGCGCCAGGGCCAGGCCAACCCAGTAACGGCCCAGCAGCCGCTGACGCCAGACCAGCAGGCTCCACAGCGCGATGAAGACCGGCGCCAGATTGGCCAGCAGGGTGGCATTGGCGACGGAGGTGTAATGGATCGAGTAGTGCCAGACCCCGAGGTCGGCGGCGAACATCAGGCCGGCCAGCCAGGCCAGGCGCGGAACCCCTGCGCGCAAGGGGCGCAACTGCCCGGTGCCCCGCGCCAGCAGCCACAGCAGCGGGGTGGCCAGCAGCAGGCGCCAGAAGGCCGAGGCCACCGGGTTGATCTCGACCAGACG
>JBFKIN010000202.1:0-5315 GCA_041632255.1 Oceanococcus sp.
ACTGGCGCAGCGACAGCGGCATGCTGGCGCTGGATGCCCGCTATCAACCGGACACGCAGGGACTGTCGGGTCACCTCGCTGTGCGGGACCTGGACCTGTCGCCGTGGCTGGCGGACTATCCCTCGCAGCTCAGCGGACGGAGCGGTTTCCGCTGGGACGCCCAACAGAAACTCGAGTTGAGCCAGCTGTCGCTGGAAGGCAGTCTGCGCGGACATTCCTTCAAGGCGCGCGGCGACGGACGCTATCAGCAGGGCCGCTGGGCCGTTCGGGGATTACAGATTGAGCAGGGGGAGACCCGCCTGTCGGCCAACCTGTCCCGCGAGCCCCACTGGGCCGGAACGATCCGGCTCAAATCGCCGCGCCTGGATGCGGTGCATCCGGATCTTACCGGCGAACTTGCGGTGGATCTGTCGCTCAGCGGTCGGCGCAGCTTGCCCGCCGTGAACTGGAC
Source organism: Oceanococcus sp. (assembly GCA_041632255.1). Taxonomy (GTDB): domain Bacteria; phylum Pseudomonadota; class Gammaproteobacteria; order Nevskiales; family Oceanococcaceae; genus Oceanococcus. The sequence continues at coordinate 452 of JBFKIN010000202.1, forward strand.
GATGAACGGGCGGGAGGTGGCCTGGCAGGAACTCCGTTTCGGCGAGATTGATTTTCGCGGGCTCTGGCGTGCGGGCGAAATGGACTGGGAGCTCAAGGGGCAGGACTGGTCCCTGCCGGGGCAGCAAGTGGCTCGGGTCAGGCAAAACAGCAAGGGCAGTCCGGAGCAGGCTCGCCATAGTCTGAATCTGGTCAGCGAATACGGCGAGCTCACCCTGCAGGCTGACAGCCGCTGGCAGTCACAAGAGCTGAGCCTGACTCTCAGCGCTGGGGAGCTGCGCCTGCTGGAAGGGGACGTCTGGTCCCTGCAAGGCCCTGCTGCGTTGCGTTATCGGCATGCCCAGCGCAGCGTGCGCATGCCTTCGACCTGCTGGCGAAGTGGCGAGGCGAACAGCTGTGTGAGTGTGGACTGGGATGGCAGCGCCGTGCAGGCTCTATGGACGGTTTCGGATTATGAAATTGGCCGCCTCGGCAACCGACTGCCGGGCATTGCGCAGATTGCCGGTCGCAGCAATCTGCGGGTGGAAATCCCGCGCTCGACGCCCGACCAGCTGCAGTTCGAATTGAGACTGGACAGCGGCCCGCTGAGCGTGTCTCGCCGCCTGGACGACGAGATAGAGGAGTTGCTGGTTATCCAGCCCGGTCAGTTGCTTGCTCGGGGCCGACTGCCGGCCGTCCAGGCCAGCTGGAATTTCCCGCTGGACGATCGTCAGGGGGTCAGCGGTCAACTGAAGCTCAATGCAGATCAGCAGATGCAGGGCGAGCTGCGCATCGTGCTGCAGGAGCTGGAGCTGCTCACCGCGCTGGTGCCGGAAATCCTTCAGGCGAGCGGCTCCATGGAGGCCCAGATGCAGCTGGCCGGTCCGCTGCGTCAGCCGAAGCTTGGCGGACAGCTTCGGCTGAGCAACGGCGAGTTCCACCTGGACAAGCCGGAAATCGTCCTGAAGAACACGCGCATCGACCTTGACGGCAGTGGGGATTCCCGCATGCGCCTCGCCATGCACACGGAATCGGGAGACGGCTTCCTGGATCTGTCGGGAGAGCTGGACTGGCAGGATGGCAAGACGCTGCTGAACGCCAGCATTCGGGGTGATCGCTTCCTGGCCGTGTCCACGCCCGAACTGCGGGTCCACGCCAGCCCGGAGCTGGAATTGGCCCTGCGGGGCCAGGCGGTGGACCTGTCCGGCCGGCTGCTGATACCAAGCGCACGTATCCAGCCTCGCTCGCTGAATGCACAGGCACAGCTGCGCGCACCCGATCCGGATCAGGTGATCGTCGGCGAGGAAACCAAGCCGCTGGCGCCACGTTATCAGCTCAGCAGCCGGGTGGAACTGGTCCTGGGTGACGGGGTGAACTTCTCCGGCTTCGGACTCAACGCCGCGCTCGCGGGTCGACTGATGACCAGGGTGCGCCCGGGCAAGCAGGCGACGGGTACCGGCGAACTCAGCCTCGTCAACGGGCGATACAAAGCCTACGGGCAGGACCTCACCATCGAACGCGGCCGACTCATCTTCAGCGGAGGGCCCTTGAGCGAACCGGGTCTGGACGTCCGTGCCTATCGGCAGGCCACTCCGGAGATTCGGGCAGGGGTGATCGTGCGCGGGCCGGTCAAACGGCCCGAACTGAGCCTGTATTCGGAGCCCGCGATGCGGGAAACCGATCAACTGAGTTATCTGGTCCTGGGTCGGGCGGCAGAATCGCGCAACGAAGCGGATCAGGACGCTCTCAACAATGCGGCCCTGGCCCTGGGCCTCAAGGGCAGCGATTTCCTTGCCAATCGTTTCAAGGGCAAGCTCGGGCTGGACGAGGTCCGCATCGGCACCACTCCTGGCCAGACCACGGAACAGGCCAGCCTGGTCCTTGGCAAATATCTCAGCCCCGATATCTACGTCAGTTACGGGCTCGGCCTGTTTGAGCCGATCTCGGTCTTCCGATTGCGCTACCGGCTGTCCAGCCGCTGGAGTCTGCAGACGGAATCCGGCCTGGAATCCGGCGGGGACCTGCTCTACACCATCGAGCGCTGAGGCCCTGCGGGGTTTCCGCGCTCACAGGCCCGGTCATGCGGACGCTACAATGTGCGGCCACCCGCCTGCGGCTGTCGCATGAGAACCCTGCTCCTGCTCGCCATCCTGACGCTGGCTGCCTGTGGGCAGTCCGGCGATCTCTACCTGCCCGATCAATCCGGCGAAGCGCCGGAGGAAACACGCACCGATGGATCATTTTGAATACCGCGACGGCGAACTGCACGCCGAGGATGTTCCGCTCTCCGAACTGGCTCAGCGCTTCGGAACGCCGCTGTTCATCTACTCGCGCGCGACCCTGGAACGGCATTTCCGCGTGTTCGATGAGGCGCTCTCGGCGGTCGATCATCTGGTTTGCTATGCGGTCAAGGCGAACAGCAATCTGGCTGTGCTGAATGTGCTGGCTCGGCTGGGATCCGGCTTTGACATCGTGTCCCGCGGCGAACTGGAGCGCGTGCTCGCCGCAGGCGGTGATCCCTCCCGGATCGTGTTTTCCGGTGTCGGCAAACGCGCAGACGAAATGCTGGCTGCACTGCAGGCCGGAATCCGCAGTTTCAATGTCGAGTCCGAAGCGGAACTGGAGCGACTCAGTGAAGTGGCGGCGAGCGCCGGTCTGAGGGCGCCCGTCGCGCTGCGGGTGAATCCGGATGTCGATGCCCGGACCCACCCCTACATCGCGACCGGCCTGAAAGAGAACAAATTCGGGATCGACATGAGCGAGGCCGAGCGCCTGTTCCTCAAGGCAGCGGCGTTGCCCGGACTGGAACTGGTCGGGCTCGATTGTCACATCGGCTCTCAGCTGACCGAATTGCAACCTTTTCTGGATGCCATCACACGCCTGCTCGAACTGATGGACAGGCTCGAAGCCAGCGGGATCAGCCTGCATCACCTCAATCTGGGCGGCGGTCTGGGGATTCGCTATCAGAGCGAGCAGCCGCCGCAGCCGGCGGAATATGCCAATGCCATTCTCCCGCTGCTGGCCGGGCGAAACTTGCAGGTGCTGATCGAGCCGGGACGCGCCATTGCGGGCAATGCCGGGGTGCTGCTGACCCGCGTGGAATACCTCAAGCCGACGCCTCACCGCAATTTCGCGATCGTCGATGCGGCGATGACCGAACTGATCCGGCCCTCGCTCTACAATGCCTGGCAGAAGATCGTTCCGGTGCACGGGGACACCCAGGCGCCGCTGAAAACCTGGGACGTCGTCGGGCCAGTGTGTGAGACCGGCGACTGGCTGGGCAAGGACCGGGAACTGGCCCTCAACGCTGGCGATCTGCTGGCGATACGCTCCGCCGGTGCCTATGGCTTTGTCATGAGTTCGAATTACAACTCGCGTCCACGGCCCGCCGAGGTGATGGTGGATGGGGACAAGGCATATCGGGTGCGGCGGGCGGAGAAACGGGCCGAGCTTTATGCCCTGGAGGAACTGCTGCCGGCATGAAGCCCCTGATCCTGATTGACGGTTCGTCCTGGCTCTACCGGGCCTTTCATGCGTTGCCGCGACTGACAGCAGCGGACGGCAGCCCGACCGGTGCCATCTTTGGCATGGGCAACATGCTCCGGAAGTTGCTCAAGGAATATGAGCCGGATCAGATCGCGGTCATCTTTGACCCGCGCGGCAAGACCTTTCGCCACGAACGCTACCCTGAATACAAGGCCAATCGCCCCCCTGTGCCGCCTGAGCTGTCGGCGCAGTTCGATCCGATCTGTCGTTTGGTCGACTTGCTGGGGCTTCCGATGCTGCAGATTGACGGGGTCGAAGCCGACGACGTGATCGCAACACTCGCCCGGGAGGCCGCCACGCAGAAGCAAACGGTTCTGGTGGTCAGTGGTGACAAGGATCTTGCCCAGATCGTCAACGAGCGGGTCCAATTGCTCGACACCATGAAGGATCGCCTGCTGGACGCGGACGGCGTGGTGGATAAATACGGGGTCAGGCCGGATCAGATCATTGATTATCTGGCGCTGATGGGTGACAGCTCCGACAACGTGCCCGGGATTCCGGGTGTCGGCGCGAAAACCGCCGCCAAATGGCTGGGCGCGTATGCCGATCTGGATGCGATCGTGGCCCATGCGGATGAGATCAAGGGGAAGATCGGGGAACGCCTGCGCGACCATCTGGATCAGCTGCCGCTGGCGCGGGATCTCGTCACCGTGCGGGACGATCTAGATCTCGGCCTGGACAAAGGCGCGCTCTCCCGTGGCGAAACCGATCTGAAGGGCTACGCCGCCTTTTGCGAGGAATTCGGCTTTCGTCGATGGCTGGATGAACTGCAGGCGCAAGGCGAAGCGCCGCCCCAGTCGGAGCCGTTCTCTCTGACCGTCAACACGGTGCTGGATGAAGCTCAGCTGGACGATCTGGCCCGCGAGCTCGAAGCAAGCGACGCTTTTGCCATCGACACTGAAACAGACAGTCTGGATGCGCATCAGGCCCGGCTGGTCGGCCTGTCTTTCTCGGTCTCGGGCCAAGCCGGCTGGTACATCCCCGTGGGGCATGACTATCTTGGCGCGCCCCAGCAGCTCAGCCTGGAAAAAGTCCGGGAACGACTGGGTCCGCTGCTGGCCGACGCCGGTCACGCCAAGATCGCACAGCATGGCAAATACGACATGCACGTGCTGGCCCGGCATGAATTGCCATTGCGCGGGCTGCGTTACGACACCATGCTGGAGTCCTACGTGCTGAATGCGACCGCCACGCGGCACGACATGGACAGTCTGGCCATGTACTACCTGGGACGGCGCACGATCAGCTTTTCCGATGTCGCGGGCAAAGGCAAAAAGCAGCTGACCTTCAATCAGGTCGCGCTGGAGCAGGCCAGTGAGTACGCCGCCGAGGATGCCGCC
>JBFKIN010000203.1:0-5312 GCA_041632255.1 Oceanococcus sp.
CCAGCGTCGCACCCGCCGTGCGCCCAATGTCGCCTATGACAATCCGGGCACCGGTGCCGACGGTCTGCGGACCAATGACCAGCTCGACATGTTCAATGGGGCCACCGACCGCTACACCTGGAAGATCGTTGGCAAGCGCGAGATGGTCATTCCGTACAACGCCCTCAAGCTGGCCGACAACCGTCTGAGCTACGAGGACATGACCATGATCGGTCACCTCAATCCGGACAACCTGCGCTACGAGAAGCACCGGGTCTGGGTGGTGGATTCCGTGGTCAAGCCGGAGACCAGCCACATCTACAAGCGCCGCACATTTTATGTGGACGAGGACAGCTGGACGGCCACCGTGGCCGATATCTACGACAACCGCGATCAGCTCTGGCGGGTGCAGGAATACCATCCCGTTCCGATCCCCTGGACCAAGTCCATCGGCCCCGCTGCGGGCACCGTGCACGACCTGCAGTCCGGTCGTTACCTCGTGATGGAATGCAGCAACGAGGAGCCGCAGCCCGAATTCAACAGGGATTTCGAACTGGAGCATTTCCGCACCTCGAACATGAAGCGGGTGGCCACGACCCTGCGCTGAGGGTTTGACCGCCACGACCCTTTCTTCCGGCCCGGCGCACGAGAGTGCGCCGGCGCTGGTTTCGGGGCTGCGTCGCAATCTCGCCGCGGTGATCCGCGGCAAGTCCGACAGCATCGATCTGTTGCTCACCGCCGTCATGGCCGGTGGCCATACCCTGCTGGAGGATGTGCCCGGACTGGGCAAAACCACCCTGGGCAAGGCCTTTGCCCGCTCGGTCAGCCTGCAGTTCACGCGGGTGCAGTTCACGCCGGATCTGCTGCCGGCGGATATCGTCGGTTCCCAGGTGCTGCAGCCTGAGAGTGGCAGCTTCCACTTCCAGTCAGGCCCCATCTTCACCCAGGTCCTGCTGGCCGACGAGATCAACCGTGCTTCGCCGCGCACCCAGTCGGCCCTGCTGGAAGCCATGAGCGAGGGGCAGGTGACGGTGGACGGGGTCAGCTATCCGTTGCCGCAGCCTTTCATCGTCATAGCCACCCAGAACCCGGTGGATTTCCAGGGCACCTATCCGTTACCCGAGGCGCAGCTGGACCGTTTCCTGCTCCGCTTTTCGCTGGGTTACCCGCCTGCCGAAGTGGAACTGGAGGTCCTTGAGGCTCATCGTCGCGCCCAGCCCGTGGATGCGGTGCAGCCGGTAGCGGACGAGGCCGCGCTGCTGGCCGCACGCTCCGAGGTTCAGCAGGTCGAGGTTCGGCCGCTGGTGGCTCGCTATCTCATGCGGGTGGTCCAGGCGACCCGCGAGCACCCCCAGCTGGAGCTGGGCGTGTCGACCCGCGGCGCCCTGTCCTGGTACCGCGCGGCGCAGGCCCTGGCCTGGCTGGATGGACGCGGCTGGGTGAGCCCGGATGATCTGCAGCGCCTGGCCGTGCCCTGTCTGGCGCATCGGGTGGTGCCGACACCACAGGCGCGATACGGCGGCACCAGCATGCCGGCGCTGATCCAGGGGCTGCTGGAGGCGACGCCGGTCCCGACGTGAACGGCGAGGGGCTGGGGCGCAGCCTGGCGCGCCTGAATCACATTTTCATACCCGCCACCAAGTCGGGTCGCGACCGGGCGCGGCGCATGGCGCCGGTCCGAGCGGCGCGACCGCTGGTCTGGCTGTACACTGCGCTGACCGACGCCGGGCGTGGCTTTGCCGTGCTGCTGATCCTGATCGGCGCCGCGAGCATTGACATGGCCAGCAGCCAGGGCTACTGGCTGTGGGCACTGGGTGTCGGCGTGTTGCTGGCCGGCATCGCGCGCCGCTCTCAATATGACCTGGACACGGTGGAATTCACGATCACCGCACCCCGTCAGGTGGAGCTGGGGGAGCCACTGCAATTCCAGCTGGAGCTGCACAACCGGGGGCAGCGCGACATCGGGGTCATCAACATCGACCGGCCCTTGCTCACCTGGGATGGCAGCTGGGAACAGGGGCCGCCCAGCCTGGCGGCATTGCCGGCGGGCGCCCGTCGCAGCCTGAGCACGCGGGCCCGTTTCGTCCAGCGCGGCCATCATCACCTGGATAATTTCTGGGCTGGTGCTCTGCTGCCGGGCGGCATGGTTCAGGGACCCCGTCTTGCCGGTGGCGGGGTTCACCTCGTGGTGGTGCCGCGAATCGCCCCCGTCGACAGTCTGGCCCTGCCCAGCGGCAGCCGCTATCAGCAGGGTGGGGTGGCGCTGGCTTCGCACACCGGCGAATCGATGGAGCTGATGGGCGTTCGGCCCTATCGCCAGGGCGATCCGGTGCGGGATCTGCATGCCCGCAGCTGGGCCCGGCGTGGCCAGCCGGTGGTTCGTGAATACCATCAGGAATATTTCTCACGGGTGGGGGTGGTGCTGGATACCGATCCCGGGAGTGGCGGCAGCGCGGTGCTGGAAGCGGGGATTTCCCTCGCTGCCGGGGTGATTGCGCATCTCACCCGCGGGGAGTCGCTCATTGACGTGCTGGTGACCGGTGATCGCTTGCACGGACTGACCCTGGGCCGGAGTCTGGGTCATCTGGAACAGGCTCTGGATCATCTGGCCTGCGTTCGACCCGGCCCTCCCCTGGAGATGGACCAGACCCTGGGGCTGCTGGGTCCCTATCTGGACCGTCTGTCCTGTGTGCTGCTGATTCTGTTGCGTCAGGACGCGGTGCGCATTGGCCTGGCCTCGGAGATACGGACCCAGGGCGTGGGCTGCCGCAGCCTGCTGGTGCACCCCGGTGGCGATGCCGCCGGTGGCGATGCGGATGGTCTGAGCCGGGTGCCGTTGTCCGCCATTGTCAGCGGCCAGGCGCTGCTGCTGTGAGCCCGGTCCGCGACCGCCGGGAGGCCTGGCTGCTGGCCTCTGCCAGCACCGTCATCCTTGTGCTGAGCGCGCGTTCCATCGCTGCCAGTCTGATGCTCCTGCTGCCGCTGGTTCTGGCCCCGGCGCTGGTGCCCTGGCGCCTGCAGCTGGGGCCCTGGGCCGAGTTGCTGGGCAGTGTGTTGCTGGCCGGACTGGCGATCGTGCTGGCGGAGCGTCTGCCGCCCGCCGACTACGGCGGGCTGATGGGGCCGCTGGTGCCCCAGATCATGCTGGTCGTGCTGTTCCTCATGTTGGGTCGGGCCTGGTTTCGCCATCCCTACCGCGGTGCTTCGGCAACCCTGGCCCTCGGCCTGTTCGGTGCAACGGCTGCGGGGGGTGCGCCGCTGGGCTGGACCTACCCCGCGCTGTGCGCTCTGTATCTCGGCCTGGCCTTGCTGGCGCTGCGCGAAGCCGACCCGGTGCGGGCCAGCGTGTCCGGCTGGCAGCAGTGGCCCTCCGGCATGCTGACGCTGGCCCTGGGAGCGCTGTTTGCCGGGGGGCTGGCGCTGTGCTTGCCGCCGCTGTACGAGCGGGCCAGTGAGCGCCTGGTCGGTATGCTGCTGGATGACGTTCCGCGCATCCGCTTCACCGAGGGGCCCATGCGCCTGGGCGGCCTGGAATCGGTCTGGCAGTCTGACAGGGTGGTTCTGCGCCTGAATGGCGCCCCCGGAACGCCGCATCTGCGCGGTTCCGTGCATCGTCGCTACCAGGACGGTCGTTGGGAACTGGCCCCGCGCCAGGCTGTCCGGACTCTCGCCGTCGCCAGTGGGGCGGATGGGGTGGAGGTCGAGCTGCTGGACGAGGCCAATGGCCCGCTGTTCCTGCCGCTGGGGGCGGTCGCACTGGCCGGGGAAGGATTGAGCCAGGATGCCTTCGGTATCGTGCGCGCTCTGGTGGCTCCGGCGCCGCGTCGTTACCACTATCAGCCGGCAGGGGTGCTGCCCCTGCCACCGGACTCGCAGGATCTGCTTGTGCCCGAAGCGCTGCGGCCTGCGTTGTCCGGCCTGGCGGAATCCTGGCTCGCCGGGGTGGAGAACAGCCCGCGCGCAAGACTGGACGCCTTGCAGCGGCGGCTGGAACGGGATTATGTCTATTCGTTGCGCTACCAGCGGCGGCCGGATAGGGACCCGGTGCTGGATTTTCTCACTGGCCCGGTCGGCCAGGGTCATTGCGAGTACTTTGCGTCCGCACTCGCTCTGCTGGCCCGCAGTGCCGGCCTGCCCGCCCGCGTCGTGCGCGGCTATCGCCCCACGGAGCGCAATCCCTGGCTGGGCCACCTGCTTGTCCGCGAAAGCAGCGCCCATGCCTGGGTCGAGGTCTGGATCGATGGCGCCTGGATCACCCGTGACCCGGCGCCGCAACGCAGTGTCGCGCCGGCGCCGCCGACCCGCAGTGCCTGGTTCAGCGCGGCGCTGGATACGGCGGGCTATGCCCTGCGCCGGCTCGCTCGTCTGTTGTGGCGCGCTGAGGCCGCGCTGCTGCTGATTGGATTGGGTGCCTTCCTGCTGCTGTGGCCGAGACTGCGTCGCTGGTGGCGGGGGCGTCAGCGGGGCAGGGTCGGCCTGACCCCCGTCGCGCCGGCTCCACCGCTCTTTCACCGGCTTCTGAATCTGCTCAGGCCCCACCGTCCGGCGCCAGGAGAAACACTGGACCAGTTCGCGGACCGTCTGGGCGAGATTCTGTCTCCGGCGCAAGCTGCTGAAGCGCACCATCTGTTGCGGCGTTATGGCGCGCTGCGCTATGGCGGGGTCGGTTCGGAATCCGAACTGGGTGCGGCCATTGACGAATGCCAGCGGCGCTGGCGGGCGGCAGGACAGCGCGCGGCGTCGCCCTGAGTTCATGAGAGAGCGGCCACCCGCCGAGCCGCAATGCGCGCGACGTCGGATCTGGCGCCATCCGTCGTCGGTCAAAGACACGACAGCTGGGTACCGTGATCGTCCCCGGCGCCTGGACAGGCGGGTAGCTGACCCAGATCAGTTCCTTGTCTGCCCGGACAGGCCATGCTGGACCAACCAGAAGTCGAAACGGACAGGGTTTCATGACCGATTCGCAACAGACCGAAAGAGGTCAGCCCGAGCGCTTGCAGGGTTGCCACCGTGTGGGACGGCCGATCGCCCGCCGGGATGGCGAGCTGGAGAGTGCCCGTGATGCCGGTCCTGGCGTCCCCGTGACCTGCGCAGCAGGAGCCTCGCGGCTGACTGCTGACGGTCAGGGCTGCGGAGTGCACGCATGCGAAGACGACTGCTGTTCCTCCTGATCTGCTGCGTGCTGATCGCCAGGGTGGTCGGCGCCAGTCCTCCGGCGAGCGGTTATCTCGTTGCCATCGATGGCCCCATCGGGCCGGCCATGGCTATGCATCTGGACAAGGCCCTGGAGCAAGCCCAGGCCGGGCAGGCGGGTTTCGTCGTGCTGCGCATCG
>JBFKIN010000204.1:0-5277 GCA_041632255.1 Oceanococcus sp.
AGGCAGTGGGCGCCGGCCTGAATGGACATGCGGCCGGCCACCTCGCTCATCGGCGCCAGCAGCGGCAGGCCGCCCTGGTTGTCAGTCACGGTCTCATAGGCCACCGCGGTACAGCCGGAACGCACCAGCGCCTCGGCCTGGGCCGGATCCGGCGCGAGGTGCAGATAGGTGAACAGCAACTGGCCTTCGCGCAGCATGGCGCATTCGGCCGGCTGCGGCTCCTTGACCTTGACCACCATCTCGGCCTGGGAGAACACCGCTTCGGCGTCGTCGACCAGGCGGGCACCTGCTGCGACGTAGTCGTCATCCAGCAGGCCGATGGCGGTGCCGGCGTCGCGCTGCACGATCACCTCATGCCCGTGCTGACAGAGCTCGCGCACACTGGCCGGGGTCAGACCGACCCGATATTCATGAACCTTGATTTCCTTGGGTACGCCGATCAGCATGGGTCTCTCCGCGCGACAGATTCCGAGAATAGTACATGAGTGCATCATGGGCCATCGACTGAGCAAGCTGACCACCCGCACGGGGGACACGGGCGAGACCGGCATCGCCGGCAATCGCCGGCTGCCCAAGTCGCACCCGCGCATCGCCGCGATCGGTGACGTCGACGAACTGAATTGCTGCATCGGCGTGCTGCGCACCCTGGCGCTGCCTCCGCCAATCGATGCGGTCCTGGGCCGAGTCCAGCAGGAGCTGTTCAACCTGGGTGGCGAGCTGGCCATGCCGGAAGCGGCGCTGATTGCCGAGGAACAGGTCCTGGCCCTGGAGGCCGAGACCGATCAGTTCAATGCCGAGCTGCCGCCGCTGAAGGAATTCGTGCTGCCGGGCGGCAACCCGGCCGCCGCCGCCGCGCACATGTCACGGGCGGTCTGCCGCCGGGCGGAACGGTCAGTCTGGGCCGCCCACGCCGAGGAAACCCTGCGTGGCGAACTGCCGCGATATCTCAATCGCCTGTCCGACCTGCTGTTCGTGTTCTGCCGCCTGCTCACCCGCAGCGGCGGCAGCGACGAGGTGCTCTGGAACAAGCCGTCCCGGCCATCCTGAGCCCCGGCGGCGCGGCCGCTCAGGACATCCAGCCGCCGATCGTCAGCAGGGCCAGAAAGGCCAGCAGCAGCAACAGACTGCGCTGCAACAGGCGCAGGGCGGCCTCCAGGCACTCGGATTCCGACTGTGGCTCCTCCGGCTCCTGGCTGAGGGCGGCCAGTCCGACTTCGGCCAGCAGCGGCCAGGAATCCTGGGTCCAGCCGCCTTTCTGCGCGCTGACCCAGCCTCGCCATTGCGCGAAAGCCTCATCCGCGCTGCCGGCCAATGCAAAGCACAGGACCGACAAACGCGCGCTGGGCCACGCCATGGCGCCATGCAGCCAGTCGGCCAGTCGCAGGCTTTCCTCGGCATATCCCTTCTGGCGCAGCTGCAGTGCCACCGAGCCGAGCACGCGATAGGCCACGGCACCGGCCGGACCCAGCCAGAAAAACCAGAACAGGATGGCTGCCCAGCGCTCATGACCCTGCACGAAGCAGGCAGCGACCGGGGAACGACCACTGTTGCGTGTCTCGCCGCGCTGCCGGCGCGGCCCCTGCAACAGCGAGGACAGGGTGATCTCGGCCTCGGCAAAGCGCCCCTGGTCCCGCAGCTCCTGCCAGGTCTGAATCTGCTCCCTGAGGTCGCGCGGCCCGATGCAGGACACCAGAACCAGAAGGGACAGCGGCAATTGCAGCAGGGCACCGGCGGTCTGCTCCCCTAGCCACTGATGGAGCAGGGCCACTACACCGACCGGCAGGAGCAGGTAAAGCGCCACTGACCACGACCTGACGCCCAGCCAGCGATCCAGCCATTGCATCCAGCGGCCGGTCAGATCGTGGGTCCGCCAGGCCGAAGAATGGCTGAGCATGCCTTCGAGCAGCAAAGCCAGCACAATGGCGATCAGGTTCATGCCTCGCAGTGTACTAAGCTTGCGGGCCGTCGGGCGACAGGCCCGACAGGAGACAACAATAGGGCGATGCCGTGCAGGGGGCAGGATGACGATGCCGGAATTCGAGCTGGACCATCGACTGGCGGCGGATTGTGCCGTGGTTGGCGACTGGCCGCTGTGCCGTCTGCTGCTGATGCGCGATGCGCGCTACCCCTGGTACATCCTGGTGCCGCGCCGTCCCGGCACCCGCGAACTGTGCGAACTGGACGTTGCCCAGTCGGCCCAGTTGATGCGCGAAAGCGCTCGCCTGTCGCGTTTCCTGCTCGACGAACTCAAGGCGGAAAAACTCAATGTCGCAGCGCTGGGCAACGTGGTTCCCCAGCTGCATCTGCACCACATCGGCCGGCATGCCGGCGACGATGCGTGGCCGGGTCCGGTGTGGGGAGCGCAGCCACCCCGGCCCTATCCTGAAGAGGCTCTGCAGGCGCGTCTGCGGCAGACCCGGCAGGCCCTGCCGGATCTCATCGTCTGAGCGAGGCAGGCGCAGCAGGCGGCCTGGCTGCGCCCGGATCCGCGGCGCTGTCTAGGACTGAGCCGCCGCGCTGCGGGCAACCGCCACGGCCTGCGCCGCATCCCTGACCTGACCGAACTGACCGAGACCCGCCGCGATCGATTCGAGGCAGCGCTCGACAGCTTCGATGTTGCAGCCATGTCCCATCAGGCCGATGCGCCAGGCCTTGCCGGCAAGCGCGCCGAGACCGGCTCCGATCTCCAGTTGATGGGCTTCCAGCAGGTAGGCCCGGAAGGCCGCATCGTCGATGCCATCGGGGATGCCGATGGTGGTCAGCGGCGGCAGACGCTCACCCTCCGGCGGAATCGGGCTGATGCCCAGTTCGGCCAGACCGGCGACGAGCGCGCGGTTAAGACGGACGTGACGCGCCCAGGCATTTTCCAGGCCTTCCTCGAGCAGCAGTCGGAGGGCTTCGTGCAGGCCGTAGACCGCATTCACCGGCGCGGTGTGGTGGTAGGCCCGCTTGCCGTTGCCAGCCCAGTAGCCGCCCAGCAGCGAGAAATCCATGAACCAGCTCTGCACCGGCGTCTTGCGCGCACGCAGGGCGCTCAGGGCCCGTTCGCCGATGGTGATGGGGGCGATTCCGGGTGGCGCGCTCAGGCATTTCTGGCTCCCGGCGTAAACCATGTCCAGACCCCAGGCATCCACTTCGATCGGACAGCCACCGATGGCGGTCACGCAGTCGACCAGCGTCAATGCGCCGGTGGGATGCACAACCTCGGCCAGGGCGCGGCTGTCGCTCAGCACGCCGGTGGAGGTCTCGGCCTGCACCCAGCAGACCAGCTTGAAAGCCGTGCTGGCGGCCAGCTTGTCGGCCAGGGCCTGCGGGTCCACCGCGCGGCCCCAGGGGAACTCCAGCACATCGACCTCGGCGCCGCAGCGACGGGCCATTTCGGCCAGTCGGGTGCCAAACACGCCATTGCTGCAGACCAGCACGCGGTCGCCGGGCTCCAGCACGTTGATCAGGCAGGCTTCCATGGCGCCAGTCGCAGGCGCGGAGAAGGGCATGCTGAAGGCATTCTCAGTCCGGAATACCTGGCGCAGCTGACCCTGAACCTCATCCATCAGCGTGACGAAGGCCGGGTCGAGATGGCCAATCGTGGACTGAGCGGAAGCGGTCAGGACGCTGGGCGCGACCGGCGCCGGCCCCGGGCCCATCAGAAATCGCTGAGGTGCTTGATACATCTGCTGTCTGCCGGTATTCAGGGCGGCGCATTCTACGCAGCGGCGGGCCGCGCCTCAAGCGAGCGGGCACCCCCATTGAGCCGGGGCGATGCGGTACCATGCCGCACTTTGTTCAGCAGGAACCCGCGCCTTGATCAGTCTGCGTGCGCGCTTGTCCGCACTGGTGTCCCGCACCCTGGTGCAACCCAAACTCGACCCCCAGCTCCCCCCGGAAACCCAGCGCCGTGCCGCGGAACTGGCCGGCAAGCTGCTCTTCCTGCCGCGCGGGGTGCAGCGTGACAGCCGCCAGCTTGGCGGGCGGCCGGTGGAAGTCTTCACCCCTGATCGCAGCGACCCCGGCCGCGCCATCCTGCACTTCCATGGTGGCGGCTACGTGATCGGCAGTCCCGGCGCGTTTCGCTCCTATGCCGGCCATCTGGCCAAGGCAGCCGGCTGCCCGGTGTATTCGGTCGCCTATCGACTGGCTCCGGAGCACCCCTTTCCCGCCGCGGTGGACGATGCCGTTTCGGCCTACCAGGAACTGGCCGGACACCTGCCTCCCTCAAAGATCGCCCTGGCGGGCGACTCGGCCGGGGGCGGCCTGTGCCTGAGCGCCCTGCTGCGGCTGCGTGAGACGGGCCAGCCCCTGCCCTCCTGCGCCCTGTTGATCTGTCCGTTGACCGACCTCACCCTGTCCGGGGCCAGCATCCAGCGCAATCGCCACCTGGAACCGATGATCCGCAAGGACTGGCTGGACATGTGCGCCGAGTACTACGCGGCCGAGACGCCCCGTGACGATCCGGCCCTGTCTCCGATCTTTGCCGACCTCAGCGGTCTGCCGCCGATGCTGATCCAGGCCGCCGGCAACGACATTCTGCTCGACGATGCCCGCCGCATCCAGGCACTGGCCCGGGACGCCGGCGTCGACTCGAAACTGGAAGTCTTCGCGGATTTGGGGCATGTTTTCCAGATGGCGCCGGGCATGGTGCCCGAAGCCAGGCGCGCGGTCGCCATGGCCGGGGCCTATATCAAGATCCGGCAGTAGCGCGCCGGCAGACAGGACAAGGACGATGTCGAAGGGCAGTTCCGATCTGAGCAAGACCCGGCCGGTACGCATTCCGAGCCAGAGACAGATTCCGGATCAGATCGGCAAGTACCTGTTGCAGAAGGAAATCGGCCGCGGCACCTGCGGCGTCGTCTACACCGCGTACGATCCCTTTGTCGCCCGCGATGTGGCGATCAAGCTGGCCATTACCGAATCCTCCATGGATCCGGGAGAATCGATACAGCAGAACCGCGAGTTCTTTGCCGAAGCCCACGCCGCCGGCATGCTGCACCATCCTCACATCGTCTCGGTCTACGACGCCGGGGTCGAGGAGGGGATCAGCTACATCGTCATGGAGTTCATCGACGGTCAGACCCTGGCCGAGCTGTGCCGGGCCGATGGCGGCATTCCCGTTGACCAGGCCCTCGACATCCTGTTCCAGTGCGCCAAGGCGCTGGATTATTCGCATCGCCGCGGCGTGCTGCACCGGGACATCAAGCCCGGCAACATCATGTACAGCACGGATGGCACGGCCAAGATCATGGATTTCTCGATCGCCGAGGTGATGCAGGGTGAAGTCCG
>JBFKIN010000205.1:0-5258 GCA_041632255.1 Oceanococcus sp.
CGTCCGCGTCTCCAGCCAGTCCAAGTGCGCGGTCACGCTGCTGACCGCCTCGGCATGCGGAATCTGGGCGTAATAGCGGGCCAGCGATTCGATCTGGACAAGGAGAACCCTCGCCTCGACAAAGTCCTCATCAAGCGCTACAGCCCGCTGCAGTTCCCGCCGGATCTGCAGCATGCGTGAGGCCTGGCCCCGATCCGATATTCCTTCCGCATACAGCGCATTGGCGGTCAGATAAGCCGCGTAGGCTTCGGCCGATATGGTTGGACGCTCGGCAATCGCCCGGGCCTCGGCCGGGCTGAGCGCCGCACCGACGGCATCGGTGATGCGCTGCGCCAGTTCGGTCTGCATGGCGAAGATATCGTCCGCGGTCCGGTCGAAGCGCCCTGCCCACAGCTGCGTGCCGTCACGCGCGCGGGTCAGACGGGCGCTGACCCGGATCCGGTTGTCCTCGTGCTGGAAGCTGGTTTCGATCAGCGCATCCACCCCCAACTCTTCGGCGATCTGCCGGATATCGCGCTCATCATCGGCGTAGGCCATGACAGAGCCGCGTGAAATCACGCGCAGGGACGCAATCTGAGCCAGGTCGGTAAGCACGGCCTCGTGCAGGCCCAGGGCAAGGTAGTGGTCTTCTTCGGCGGAAGCAAAGACCTGGAAGGGCAGCACGGCCAGGGATTCAAGGGCGACCGTATCTCCGGGTGCGGCCTGGGGTGGCCACGCACTCTGCAGGTCCGCGAGCGAGATCACCAGGCCAATGACCAAGGCCAGGCCAGCCAGCACCGCCGCCCACCACCGCCAAGGCGCATTGCCGGCGGCGTTCGGCCGTAGCAGGACAATCCCATCCTGGCCGGCGGCCACCGGCTCGGGCGACCAGCCCCGAAGGCACTCTGCCAGGTCGAGCATGCTTGCTATGCGGCGTTCAGGCTTGCCCGCGCAGGCAGCGGCAACGATGTCCCGCAAGCCCACATCGGCGATGTCATCCTCCCAGCCTGGCGCCAAAGGCTGGTTCAGATCGCCAGCGACCAGCTGATACAGCAGCACGCCCAGTGAATAGACGTCAGACCGTTCCGAATACAGCCTACCGGCCAGCACCTCCGGCGCCATGTAGGCCGGCGTTCCTGACGTTCCCGTATCGGCCTTGAGGGTCTGCGTGAATCCCATCAAGGTGACACCGACACGCTCCAGACGCTCCCGGCTGGCCACCGTTCCGCTGCCGAAATCGCACATCAGCAGGCGCGGCTCGTTGCCACTCTCATCGACCAGCAGATTCCCGGGCTTGATGTCCTTGTGCATGATGCCAAGTGCGTGGGCCTGGGCGAGCACCTCCGCCGCCTCGGCCACGATAGCCACCCTGCGCTTGAGCGACAATGCGCCAGCCCCGCCCTGCCGCGCGACCCAGTCCGCCAGACTGCCTCCCGGATACCAAGGCATCAGAATCCAGGGTGGGGCGGCATCGAACTGCCACCGCCGAAGTGGCACAACGGGCGCGTCCACTCCGAGTTCTTTGATCATCACCCGGTTCAGGGTCACCTCGCGTTTGAGCGCGCGCGCAGCGCGCTCACTCAGCGCCAGCTTCACAACGCGCCGTTCATCGCCAGCGTGATTGCGAATTCTCCACAGCTCGTTGTGTGGACGGGTTCCCAGCCGCTCATCCAGAACCCAGCCATCCAGACCCGGTAGCGTCACACCAGCCTGCAACCGCAGTCGTGTACCGCTGTCCCGGCGTCCTTCAATCGCGATGGGCACGTCGAGGCGAAACCCGTATCCGTGCACCGTGCGCAGCATGCGACGCTCGGAGTCACCCAGCACCTCGCGGATTCTCCAGATCGCCTGGGACAGAACCCCGTCGGTGACCACCCGCCCAGCCCAGACGGTATCGAACAGTTCGTTCTTGGTGACCAGCTCTCCCTCGGCATGCAGCAGACAGCGGAGGACCTCCAGCGGCTTGCGTTCCAATGCCACCGGGCTGCCCTGCACGCACAATTCCTGGGTCGATTCCCGGAATTCGGCGTCTGCGAAACGCCATACAACCGGCGCCATCGCGCCGGAAGCTGCTGCCTCCACCCCTCTCCCCTTGTTCCCGCAAGGAGTGGTCTCATCTTAGCTCAAAAATGTGGCCCGGAGCCGCCATGACACTGCAAAATCCCGGCCGGACTCATACGCTTTATGTGCTTCTCAGCGACATTCACTCAACGCACGGGCCGTCGCCGCATCAGCATCCACAATGCCGTGCCCGTAGGTCGGCGTCCATACGTTCTGGCGCGCGGAGGAGGGCCCCTGAACAACGACAGGCTGCCCAGTCTGCTCGGGCATCGGCGGCGGACTGATTGGAGGAGACGGCGGGCGGGCCGTCCGCAGGATGATGTCAAGCACCTGATCACCGGCGCAGCCCAGTTCAAGAAGCTGCGCCGCCACCCCTGTCACCACCGCGGCGGCCGCGTAACTCCCAGAATAGGCAACGTAGTCGATGCTGGATCCGGGCCCCACGCAACCGCGGGCATCTTCCGGCGGGACAACACCTGCAGGATGGCCAGCACCAAACAGGGCTTCGCGACAGATCAGCTCACGGCTGCCCTGCTCGTCGATGGGCATGTTCTCTTCAAAATTGTGCACGAAGGCGCCACCCGGCGCGGACACAACGGCGAGGTCACGGCTCCCACCCAAATTGGCCTGTGTCGCGGGTAATTCTTCCCGATTCAAGGGCAACACGCACAGCGTTCCCTTTGGATAACCGCCAATCGAACACAGAGCGCTGCGTTCGGAACCGGCGCCGGCCACAATCACCACCTCCTGTGACAGAGCGTAGTCGATAGCGGCATAGATGCCAAAATCACTGAAGAGACCAGTATCCGCTGCCGCCTCATAACCCACCGGTGCGGCGACACTGAGGTTGATCACGTCAGCACCGTGGTCAACGGCCCATCGAATCCCATCGGCGATGTCGTAGGCGTTCGCCGCGCCATTGCGAATCACCGCCACCGACATCAGGTTGGCATCGGGCGAGACACCCGTCATTCCGTAACCGTTGCGCTCGGCCGCAATCACCGAGGCCGTTGCCGTGCCATGCGGGTACTCTATGGCCGTCGGACGGCCATCCTGTCCGCGGCAGTTGATCGTTGTGCAGGGCTCCTCGGGCGGCTGAGGATCGACCATGTCCTCCAGTTCTGTCGGGGGTCGCAGAATCGTGTTTCCCTGCACAAATTTCGCCGCGCCATTGCCGCGCTGGAAGTCCAGATGTTCGGTCCAGACCCCGTTATTGAGCACGGCCACGGTCACCCCGCGCCCCGTGGCCCGGCTGTGAGCACTTGTAACGCGCGCCTGCTCGAACCACCATTGGTAGTGCTCGAAGGGGTCGGGGTCAAATCGCGCCTGGGGGCCCGGCTGGCCAGTCTGCTCACGGGCATCAATCCCCGGGGGATTAGACTCGCCGCAGGCGGTCAAGCTGGCCAGCAGGACGGCGAATAGAAGATGCGATGACCTCTGTCTGGATGAACTCATGGCTGTTCTCCGTACTGGAATACCGCAAGCTGCGGCGCTTGAACAGCCTCGAGCGAAAAGCCTTGCCAAGGCTTCTAAAAGCTCTTAAATCTTTCTTAGATTCTTCTCATGTTATTCGTCCCGGCTCGGTTACCAGTGCAGCGGACCGACATGCCATTACCCGGGGCTCGTCAGTCGCTCGAGCTGTTTGCCACGAGACGCAAGCAGGCCGCATCTTGCTCGCGAGAGCTGAGCACAAGCTGGCGACAACGCACTGATGGCCAACATCAGCAACCTGCGTTGAGCCGGATCGCAGGTTAGTGAATGAAGGCATTGGAGTGCGTGTGACTGAGCCTGCCTAGGTCGCGGGCAGCGTCGAAGAAGACGTTCCTCAGCTCCAGCGGCGCGGTGAATTCCCGCGGCGCCGGGCGTGCTTCATCCCGACGCCCTGACCGGCGCGCGCCACCCGAGGCCGTTTCAGCCCCAGCTGATAAAGCCGATCAGAAGGAAGCCCAGGGCCAGGCGATAGATCACGAACGGCCCCATCCCGATGCGTGAAATCCAGGCGAGAAACAGACTGATGCAGGTATAGGCGGCCACAAAGGACAGCACGGTGCCCCAGAACAGGGCCTGCCAGTCGACCTCTGCGGGCGTTTCCAGCAATTCCAGGGTCAGCAGCACGCCGGCGCCCGCGATCACCGGGATCGAAAGCAGGAAGGAAAACCGCGCGGCCGCTTCCCGGGTCAGCCCCGCCATCAATCCGGTCGTCATGGTGATCCCGGAACGGGAGGTGCCAGGGATCAGCGCCAGGGCCTGTGACAGCCCGATGACCAGCGCCCGTCGCCAGCCCATGTCGTGTTCGGACAACACCCGGCGTCCGGTCCTGTCGGCATACCACAACAGCAGGCCGAAAGAGATGGTCGTGGCGGCGATCACCTCGGGCGCGCGCAGGTACAGCTCGATATAGTCCTTGAAGGTGAATCCGCAGGCGATGGCGGGAATGGTCGCCAGAATCACCCACCAGGCCAGGTAACCTTCGTCGCTTTGTTTGTGGCCGGTCACCGATTGGCACCAGCCGATGGTGAGCCGGACCAGTTCGGCGCGGAAATAGATCATCACCGCCGCCAGGCTGCCCACATGCACGGCCACATCAAAGGCCAGCCCCTGATTGTCCCAGCCCAGAATCGCCGATGGCAGGATCAGGTGCGCGGAACTCGAGATGGGCAGGAATTCGGTGAGCCCCTGAATCAGGGCGAGAATCACGATCTCAAGTGTTGTCATGATGACCCCATCATGGCGGCGCCCTGGGCAGCCGTTACGGAAAGGCGGGAAGAACTGGAGTTTCTGTGCCGTAAGCTACCCCAGACGCCGCACCGGTGGTAGCCGGAGGCACAACTCCACCCTTGGATTGCGCCGGATCGCGCGGCGCATCCGGCTGTGCACAGCGCCCGGCGGCGGGCGCGAGACGCTTGCTGATCCGGCAAGGACGGCCAAGCTGTGCAGTGGCCGGGCAAGCCATTCGCCCCCCCTTCCTTGCAGGCTGGAATCCCACCGCCACCCGGGCGACCTGCCCACCGCCAGGCCTCCGGCCTTACCCGTCCCCTTCGTTACGGCCGCCATCCAGGCCGGCCAGCTCCTGCCGCGCCCGAACAATCTTCCAGTGGCCCGGATCGCGACGCGCGGTTTCGATGCGCAGCACCTCGCGCAAGGCCCGCTCCGCCTCGGCGCCCTTCCCCAGCGCGCGCCACAGCAGGCCCTGGGCACGCCGGAATTCCGCCAGCAGC
>JBFKIN010000206.1:0-5236 GCA_041632255.1 Oceanococcus sp.
GATCAACTGTACCAAGATCCTGCAAGCCTGCAGCTCGAAGCGACCGAAAACCGCGGTTCCTGAGCGTGTTCCGCATTGACCCCATCAATAGAGCCATGCTGGGTGATCGACGGGCCACGATGATGTTGGGATGCCCTGCCGCAGCCGGGAGCGGTCATGGCGCAAGGTGGCGGTATTCGCGATCCGACCGTTCCAGCGTATGTGCCCGCCAATCGTCCCCGTTATCATCAAAGGTCACTTGTCGCCCAGGGCACCGACTCAACAGGTGGAAGCGACGCTTTTCCGAGACAATCCACTTCACACATCAGAAACGGCCAATTCCCGGTGCGCTCGGCAAAAAAGATAAATCCCCCACAACGTGGCCCCGTTCTGATCATCATGGGAAAGCTACCGCTGCCCGGCCGTTGCAAGACACGCCTGCGACCGCGTCTGGGCCTGCGCGGCGCGGCACGCCTGCAACACAGCCTGCTGCGGGACCGGATTCGCGCCGCCCTGCGCACCGGCTTTCCGGTCGAACTGCACTTCGACGGACCTCGCGGCCACCCCCTCCTGCTGACCGCCCGGCGGAAGGGCCTGTGCTTGCGCCGCCAGGCCCATGCGGACCTTGGAACCCGGATGCTCCGGGCACTGCACGGGCGACCGGCCGTCATCATCGGAACCGACTGTCCGGCGCTGGATATCTTCAGGCTGAAGCAGGCGCTGGCCGCCGTGCACGCGGGTAAAAATCTGTGCATCCCGGCCGGGGACGGCGGCTATGTACTGATCGGCCTGTCTCGGCACCACCCACGCAGCTTCCGTTGCATCGACTGGGGCAGCGACAGCGTGCTGCGGCAAAGCCGCCGCCAGCATCGCCAGGGTCATCTGTTGGTGGAGGAGTGGTCGCCGTTGCGGGATCTGGACACTCCCCGCGATTTTTGGCGCGAAAGGCGCTCCGGCCGGCTGCCGGCATTCGGATATGCCCCTTTATAATCATGGCTTTACAAGCCTTTCCTTGATTTTTTTCAGCGCCCTCTTCCCTTTTGCATTTTTTTGATGATACTTCGCGTTTTATGCTCTCCTGAGAGCAGTTTTTCAGCGATGGAGGCTGAGCATGAAAGACGATGACGACGATTACGAAGAGATTGAAGACGGCGACGAGGACAGCAATGTCGAAGTCGAAGCGATCAGTCTGAGCCATCGTCATGCCCGCGCTCGGCGCGGCTGGCGCGATATCGAGCGCATGCGAGAGCAGAAGGAAATCGATCGCCTGCTGGCGGATGACGACTGGTTCGACGAACTCGACCGCGCCTGAGGTCCGTGATTGCCGGCCGCCGTACGGGCGGCCGCAGGTGCTCGTCCGTGGCGGGGCAACGACGACGCCTCCCCGTGACTTCTTGAACATCCCCCAGCCGAACCCCATCTAGTCAGGTAGTTGACGTGGCCGATGCCACTGGAGAAATACCTGATGCGAATGGACAAACTCACCAGCCAGTTCCAGTCGGCACTGGCGGACGCGCAAAGCCTCGCGGTCGGCCGCGATCAAGGCCGCATTGAACCACCTCATGTGATGGCCGCGCTGCTCGAGCAGAAGGGCGGTTCCGTGGCGCCATTGCTCAATCGCCTGGGCGCCAACACGCGGGCCCTTCACGACGAATTGAGCCGCATGCTCGACCAGTTGCCCACGTTGGGTCAGGTGACGGGCGAGGTCAGTCTGGGGCAGGACACGGTCAAGCTGCTGAACCTCGCCGACAAGGAAGCCCAGAAGCGCAAGGACCAGTACCTCAGCAGCGAGCTGTTCGTTCTGGCCGCAAGCAACTCCGACACCACCCTGGGAAAGCTCCTGCGCAAGTACGGGGTCACGCCTGAGCTGCTCGGTGCCGCCATCGAGCAATTGCGGGGAGGACAGAATGTCACCGACCCCAATGCCGAAGAGCAGCGCCAGGCCCTGGAAAAATACACCCTGGACCTGACGAGCCGCGCCGAGGCCGGGGATCTTGACCCGGTGATCGGTCGCGATGAGGAAATCCGCCGGGTCATTCAGGTGCTCTCGCGCAGGACCAAGAACAACCCGGCCCTGATCGGCGAGCCGGGCGTGGGCAAGACCGCCATTGCCGAAGGCCTCGCCCAGCGCATCGTGAATGGTGAAGTCCCGGAGAACCTCAAGGGGAAGCGCCTGTTGTCACTGGACATGGGGGCCCTGATTGCCGGCGCCAAGTACCGGGGCGAGTTCGAGGAACGACTCAAGGCGGTTCTGAGCGACCTGGCCAAACAGGAAGGCAATGTCATTCTGTTCATCGACGAAATCCACACCATGGTCGGCGCCGGCAAGGCCGAGGGGGCCATGGATGCCGGCAACATGCTCAAGCCGGCCCTGGCCCGCGGCGAGTTGCACTGCATCGGCGCCACCACGCTGAACGAGTATCGTCAGCATATCGAGAAGGACGCCGCGCTGGAGCGTCGCTTCCAGAAGGTGCTGGTCGAGGAACCCACGGTGGAAGACACCGTCGCGATCCTCCGCGGGCTGAAAGAACGCTACGAAGTGCACCACGGGGTGGACATCAGCGATGATGCGATCATCGCCGCCGCCCGCCTGTCACACCGCTACATTTCCGACCGCCAGCTGCCGGACAAGGCCATCGACCTGGTCGACGAAGCGGCGTCCCGCATCCGCATGGAGCTCGAATCCAAGCCGGAGGCCATGGACCGCCTGCAGCGCCGAATGATCCAGCTCAAGATCGAAGCCGAAGCGCTCAAGAAGGAAACGGATGAGGGCGCGCGCGCCCGACTCACCAGCCTGAAGCAGGACATTGCCGAACTGGAGCGCGAGTACAGCGATCTGGAAGAGATCTGGAAAGCCGAGAAGGCCAGCGTGCAGGACAACCAGGGGGCCAAGGAAGCGTTGGAAAAGGCCAGGCTGGAGCTGGAAAAGGCGCAACGGGCCGGTGACCTGCAGCGCATGTCAGAACTGCAGTACGGCAAGATTCCGGAGCTGGAGAAGCGCCTGAACGCTGCGAACAGCGGCCAGGGTGCCGAGCACCGCCTGCTGCGCAGCCGCGTGACTGATGATGAGATTGCCGAGGTGGTGTCGCGCTGGACCGGGATTCCGGTCTCCAAGCTGCTGGAAGCAGAGCGCGAAAAGCTGCTCCGCATGGAAGATGTCCTGCACGAACGCGTCGTGGGCCAGGATGCTGCCGTCAGTGCCGTCGCCAACGCGATCCGCCGATCGCGCGCTGGTCTGTCAGACCCGAACCGTCCGATCGGCTCCTTCCTTTTCCTCGGCCCCACCGGAGTGGGCAAAACCGAGTTGTGCAAGACCCTGGCCCATTTCCTGTTCGATACGGAGGACGCCATGGTCCGGATCGACATGTCCGAATTCATGGAGAAGCATTCTGTCTCCCGCCTGATCGGCGCTCCCCCGGGCTATGTCGGCTATGAGCAGGGTGGCTATCTGACCGAAGCGGTGCGCCGTCGGCCCTACTCCGTCATCCTGCTTGACGAGGTGGAGAAAGCCCACCATGACGTCTTCAATATCCTGCTGCAGGTGCTTGACGACGGTCGTCTGACTGACGGCCAGGGGCGCACGGTCGATTTCAAGAACTGCGTCATCGTGATGACATCCAACCTGGGCTCACAGCTGATCCAGGAGATGGACAGCAGTGACTACGCGACGATGAAGCAAGGAGTGATGGAGGTCGTGGCTCAACACTTCCGGCCGGAGTTCATCAACCGGATCGACGAAACGGTGGTGTTCCATGCGCTGGGAGCCGAACACATCCGCCACATTGCGGAGAACCAGCTTGGCGTGCTGCGCGATCGCATCCGGGAACAGGGCCTGAAACTGACTTTCACCGATGCAGCCGCGAGCCTGCTCGGGCAGACGGGCTTTGACCCCGTGTACGGCGCACGGCCGCTCAAGCGGGCGATCCAGACGGCGATTGAAAACCCCCTGGCTCAGCGTCTGCTGCAGCAGACAGGGGGTACTCAGGTCGAACAGGTCATGATCGACGTGCGGGACGGTCAAATCTCGATCGACCTGTCCTGAGTCTCAAAGAGAAATGGCGGGCCTTGGCCCGCCGCTTTCACAATTGATCCCGCCTGGAGAATTGCTTAAGGCGAGGGTGGTGGGGGCGCCGGCACAAACAGTCCAAAACTATAGGTGCTGACGAGACCGCGCGGGGAGGTCACGGTCAGTTGCACCAAGCCGCTGCCGCCATCATCGCTTCCTTTGATCGCAAACGAATAGGCATTTCCGCCCTGCGTATCGCTTGTCGTGCAAGGTACCGCATAAGAAGATACCCCCACCACGCTGCCGGCCTCGGCCGCACTGAGTTCGACCGTCGTGCCGGCCGGCATGGGCTGGAAGTTGACATCGCGCACGACGAACGCCACAAAGCCAGTTGCACCCGCCGCAGGCAGGCTGAAGGTGCTGCCGTCGAAGCTCATGCCACTTACCGCAATATCCTGGTCAGTGCGCAGGAAGGGCGACGAACCGGACATGACGATGGTCAGGCTTTCGCGGACATGCAGGCTGATGGGACTGCATGCTCCGGCAGCCGGATCGTTGGACGGATCGCACAGCACGCCAGTGAAGCGGCCATTGGCCGGGTCATAGGTCGCGTCCTCGTCAAAATCCACGAATTCCTCGACCAAGCCGCTGTTCGGATCCGAACCGTCGTCCCGAAGACCGTCTTCGTCGTCATCGCGAAACGCCTCCGGCAGATCGCCAAAGCTCTCGCCGAGATCGAAACGTCCGTCGCCATCCGCGTCCACAAAGCTCTCCTCGCCGATGGCCGTTGCGAGCACCGTGGCCCGGCCGGCACGGAGCGCACCATTGCCTGAGATGACCGAACTTTCGGAATCGTCTTCGCAGTCCCAGGGGGTGTCCACGAAGGTATTGGTGTCACAGAAGCTCAATGGTCTGGGATTCTGGCTGATCCAGTCCACCGTGCAGGCACCGTCAACCGTGGCGCAATTACCGACGACGGCGCCGCCTTCCGTGGTAAACGCTACCGCCGTCCCATCCGGCGCAGGGTTGTTGAAGCGATCGGCCGCCCTGATCGTCAGGGGCACGACTTCACCGTCGCGGCTCAATGCCTCGACGTTGAAGCACTCGGCCGAGAGGGAAAAGCTGTCCTGATCGGGCGTGCCGGTGGTCACAGCGAGCAAGCTGGACTGGCTGCTGATCGTGATGCCATCTCGTTGGGCGGTGGCCGTGACGCGGACCGCCGTGTGGACCGTGCCGGCCTGCACGGTGATC
>JBFKIN010000207.1:0-5194 GCA_041632255.1 Oceanococcus sp.
ATCCGGCGGTACGGCCGCGACTGGACAAAGTCGCGGCTGCGCATGAGGAAACGGCGAGGCCAGTAATAGATCTCGGTGGGCGGATTCAATGCAGCGGCTGCGTTATCCTGAAAGGTTCAAAGTGTGCCAGACGGGGAGACAGCGTGGCCTACGACATCATCATCCGGAACGGCCTGTATTTCGACGGCAGCGGCGCGGACGGCGTGCCGCGTCATCTGGGTATTCGTGGCGGGCGCATCGCCAGGGTGTCCGAACAGCCGCTGGACGAGGCCGGCTGTGACCGGCTGATCGACGCTGCCGGCGCCTGGGTGACACCGGGCTTCATCGAACCGCATTCGCATTACGACGCGGAGGTCATTGCCGCGCCGGAACTGGCCGAGTCCGTGCGTCACGGGGTGACCACGGTGATGACGGGCATCTGCTCCATCAGCATGGTCTGCGCCGAGGCGGAGGATTGCTCGGACCTGTTCACCCGGGTCGAAGCCGTGCCGCGGGAGCAGGTTCTGCCCCTGCTGCGCGAGAGAAAGACCTGGCGGACGCCGGCCGAATTCCGCCGCTTCTTCAACCAGCACCCGCTGGGGCCGAACCTGGCCACCTTCCTCGGCCATTCCGACCTGCGCGCGGCGGTCATGGGCCTGGTCCGCGCGGCCAGCGACGAGCCGCCCAGCGAGGACGAACTGCGGCAGATGGAGGCGCTGCTGGAGGAGGCGCTTGATGCCGGTTTTCTTGGCCTGTCGACGATGACCACCAAGCTGGACCGGCTCGACGGCGACCGCGCCTGGGCCCGGCCGCTGCCGTCCACCTACGCGCGCTGGTCCGAATACCGGCGACTGCATCGCATCCTGCGCCGGCGCGGCGCGATCCTGCAGTCAGCGCCCAATGCGGTCACCAAGATCAACATCTTCGCCTTTCTCTGGGAGTCGATGGCCTGGTTCCGCAAGAAACTGAAGCTGACCATGCTGACGGTCCTGGATCTCAAGGCACAGCCGCTGATGTATCTGTACGGGCCGCTCGCGGCCTGGCTCGCCAACACGGTACTGCGTGGCGACTGGCGCTGGCAGTTCCTGCCCTCGCCCTTCATCATCTGGGCCTACGGCCTGGACTTCAATTCCTTTGGCGAACTGGCCGGCGCGCGCATCCTGCGCGACGTCAAGAATCCGGAAGACATGTACGCCGAGGCGCGCAAGCCCGGCTTCCGCGAGATGCTGCGCAAGGACATGGCCTCCATGCTGTCCGCCGGCCTGTGGCACCGCGATTTCGCCGACGGGTGGGTGGTGGAGTGCCCGGATGCTTCGCTGGTCGGCAAGAACTTCGCCCAGATCGGCCGCGAGCAGGGCAAGGATCCCGTCGACGCTTTTCTCGATCTGTGCCTGGAGTACCAGGACGAGCTGCGCTGGGGTGTGCAGTTCGCCGGAGAGCGCACCCATGTGATGCGCAAACTGATCAGGGCCAAAACCTGCCAGGTCGGATTCGCTGATTCCGGCGCCCACCTCAAGAATCTGGCCTCCTACAACTTTCCGCTGTGCCTGCTCAAGCACGTGCGCGACGCCGAGCTGGCCGGCGAGGGCTTCATGTCCACCGGCGCCGCGGTGCATCGGCTGACCGGCGAACTGGCCGACTGGTATGGCATCGACGCCGGATACATCCGTGAAGGCGATCGTGCCGATGTGGTGGTGATCAACCCGGACGGCCTGACCGAGGAGGTCTGGCAGCAGCGGGACGCCCCCTTCCCTGCCTTTGGCATGGACCGGCTGGTCAATCGCAATGATGACGCCGTGCTCGCCACGCTGATCAACGGCCGGGTGGCCTACACCCGGGACGAAGGCCATGCCCCGGATCTGGGCAAGGTGCAGGGCTACGGGCGCTTTCTGCCCGGCGGCCATGCGGGGGTGCGTCAGCCGCAGACCGCCCTGGACCCTGTCACCACCTGAGGCCATGCGCCACCTGCCTGTTGCCCTGGCCTGGGTGGGCGCACCGCTGCTGCTGATGGCGCTGCTGCTGCCGGCCGGTCAGGCTGGGGGCTACCTGTTGCTGCTCGTGGCGCCGGGGCTGTGGACGGCTCGTCTGATCGTGGCCCGCCGCAGCGGCCGGATCAGCCGGCGCATGCCCATGCTGGACGGCGGCCCGGCCATGGCCGGCGTGTTCTGGTCCTTTCAGCCCGAGATCTATCAGCGCCGCGGCGGCTTTGACAATTTCACCGGTTACTGGATCAAAGAGTGCGCCTGCTGTTTGCTGCTCTGGCTGATCGGCCTCGGTCCTGCACTCATCGCGCTGAACAGAGCCTTCGGAGCGGACTAGGGCTCAGCTCGGCTTGGAGCGCCACTGTGGCACCCCGAGCAGGATCAGGCGCAGCTGCTTCTCCGCCGTGGCCTTGAGCTCCGCGTCTTCCTCCCCGCGTCTGCGCGCGGTGAGCACCTGCTCGACGATGCCGGTCATGGCGCTGATCATCAGGCCTGCGATCATCTGCAGGTCCTCCGTGCTCCATTGATTCAGCAGCGGAAAGCGGCCCAGGTCGGTCGCGAGCTCGCTCTGGAGCAGGCGGATCTCGGTGCGGATTTCGTCGCGCAGCACAGCCACCCCGCCGAAGCGCTCCCGGGCCAGGAACTGGAAATGGCGACGGTGGGCGCGCACGTAGGTCACGAAGGCTTCCACCGAGCGATGAATGGCGTCCTCGTAGGGCCCCTGACTCTGCCGGGCAACCTTGAGCAGTTCACGGAGCGTGCGAAAAGACTCTTCCACCAGTTCCAGGCCCAGGGAATCCATATCGGAGTAGTGCCGATAGAAGGTCGTCGGCACCACGCCGACTTCCCGGGTGATTTCGCGCAGGCTCAAGCCGTCGAAACTGTTGTCGCGGTCAATCAGTTCCAGCGCCGCCTCGCGCAGGGCCTGGCGGGTGTTGATGCTGCGATCACGGCCAGCGCGATGCGTCTTCTGTGGTCTCCCCATGCCCCGTCGTGGTGCACAAATCTGTCTTCAATATGCCCCAATTCCTGCATCTGTCAATCCTGTAAACATACGATTGACTGCGTTTTTGACCAGTCATGACGACGCCACCGAGGCAGCTGATTCCCTACAAAAGACTGTTTTAATTGATGAAATTGTCACGCCTTTGATTTGCGTCAGGATGTTCCGCCAATCTCTTTGTGAACGACTGTTGACTTTCTCCCTGCTCTTTATCAATATGTGAACATTCGTTCACTCGGAGACAGGGATGATCCATGTTCCCTCGCGTGGCTGGCGTCGCACCCTGAACCAGCCGGCGCTGAACGCGCTGGCCGCGCCGCATGGCCTCAGCCGTTACCTTGAAGCACTCAATCCGCTGTGGTCGCTGGACAGCATTCGTGCCCGCATCATCCGCACAAACGCCGAAACCGCCGACACCGTCAGCCTGGAGCTGGCGGTCAACGGCAACTGGCCCGGCGCTCGCGCTGGCCAGTACGTGCAACTGGCCGTGGCCATCGACGGCGTGGTCCGGCGCCGCTGTTATTCCATCAGCAACGCACAGACCGCTGCGCGGCCCCGGCTGACAATCAAGGCGCAGGCGGATGGCTTCGTCTCCCGCCATATTCATGAACGCCTGCGGCCGGGTGACATCGTCAGCCTGTCGCGGCCCATGGGCGATTTCGTGCTTCCCCGGACTCTCGACGCGCCGCTGCTGTTCATCGCCGGCGGCTCCGGCATCACGCCGATCATGTCGATGCTCGAAACGCTGTTCGCCCAGGGACATACCGGGCCGGTCTGCCTGCTTTACTACGCGAATAGCGACGCCGACCTGATTTTTGGAGCACAGTTGTCCACCTGGCGGCAGGAACATGAAAACTTCCAGCTGCTGCGCTGCCTGCGGGTCGGAGACGGCGGCGAACTGCAGGGCCTTTTCGTCCCCGAGCACCTGGAGCTGGCCGGCTTCGACTTCGCCGGCGCGCACAGCTATGTCTGCGGCCCCGCGCCGCTGATGGATGCGGTACACGCCGTCTACCAGCAGCTGGGCCTGTCCGGCCGGCTCAGCAGCGAGCGTTTCGCGCACGCCGCCCCGGCCACCGCCGGCCCGGCAGAAGGCGAGATCCGCCTGCGCCGCAGCGAGCGTGTGCTGGCCAACGACGGCGGCAGCCTGCTCGAGCAGGCCGAAGCTGCCGGCTTGCGGCCGGAGTCCGGCTGTCGCATGGGCATCTGCCACAGCTGCAGCTGCACCAAGCTGTCTGGCAGGGTGCGCGACCTGGTCACCGGCCAGCTCTCCGGCGACAGCGAGGAGAGCATCCGCCTCTGCGTCAGCGCTGCAGAAGGCGATGTCACCCTGGAGCTGTAGATCCTTCCCGCCTTACTCGCCACTCGTTCTGGAATTCAAGTCATGCATCAGCCCAAACTGAATTCGTCCCAGCTCGACGCCTTCGGCGCCGAAATGGACGCCATCCGCGCTCAGGTCCGCAGCGATCTCGGTGAGCGCGACACCCGCTACATCAAGCGCCTGATCCGCTTCCAGCGCCGTCTGGACACTGGCAGCCGGGCGCTCATCTTCTTCAGCCTGCTTTTCTGGCCTGGCCTGACACACGCCTTGGCCAGCTGGGCGGCCTTTCTGCCGCTGATCTCCATCGGCACGGTGGGGCTCGGGGTTGCCAAGATCCTGGACAACATGGAGATCGGCCACAACATCATGCACGGTCAGTATGACTGGACCGGCGACCCGGAGCTGAACAGCCAGCGCTTTGACTGGGATACCGCCTGCCCCGGCGACCAGTGGCGGCACTCGCACAATTACATGCACCACACCTACACCAACATCCTGGGCAAGGACCGGGACGTGGGCTACGGCGTGCTGCGCATGGCCGAGGAGCAGCCCTGGCGACCCTATTGCCTGGGCAACCCGCTGTACGCCTTTCTGCTGATGCTGAACTTCGACCTGGGAGTCGCTCTGCACGACGTGGAAGCCGACCGTCTCTTCAAGCGCGAAAAGCGCTGGTCCGAAGCCTGGCCCACGCTCCGGGGTGGCCTGAAGAAGATCGGCAAGGTCTTTCTCAAGGACTATGTCCTGTTTCCGGCCCTGGCCGGCCCCCTGTTCTTCGTCGTGCTGTTTGCCAACCTGATCGCCAACGTGATCCGCAATATCTGGGCCTTTGTCATCATCTTCTGCGGGCATTTTCCGGACGGGGTCGAAATCTTCGACGAATCCATCTGCAAGGATGAAAGCCGCGGCCACTGG
>JBFKIN010000208.1:0-5183 GCA_041632255.1 Oceanococcus sp.
CTCCAGTCCCGTGACCACGCGCTGCTCCTGCATCCGCCGGACCGCGGCGATGCGGTCACGGCTCTGCGCCGCAGCTTCGAAATCCAGGGCGGCTGCCTCGGCGTCCATGCGCTGCTGCAGTTCACGAATCAGGCTATCAGTCCGCCCGCTCAGCACATCGGCCGCGCCCTGAACGCTGCGCGCATAGTCCTCAGAACTGATGGCGCCGACACAAGGCGCCGAGCAGCGCCGGATCTGATGTTGCAGACAGGGCCGGCTGCGACCGCTGAAGTAGCTGTCGCTGCAGCCGCGCAGCAGAAACACGCGCTGCAGCGTCGAGATGGTATCGCGGACTGTGGCGGCGCTCGGGAACGGGCCGAAATAACGCTCCTCGCGTTGTTTTGCCCCCCGGTGGAACATGATTCGGGGAAACTCATGCGCGGTGAAACGCAGATAGGGATAGCTCTTGTCGTCCCGCAGCTGCACGTTGTAGCGCGGCTTCAACGACTTGATCAGGCTGCTTTCCAGCAGCAGAGCCTCATCCTCCGAACCCGTGACGGTGACTTCGATAGCGCCAATCTGATCGACCATGGCCTCGATCCTTGGATTGCCGCTGGCGCGCAGAAAGTAGCTGGATACGCGCTTCTTGAGATTGCGCGCCTTGCCCACGTACAGCGCCTGTCCGTCCGCATCGAGCATCCGGTAGACCCCCGGCTGGCTGGTCAGTCGACGCAGGAACGGGCCGGGCTCGAAGCCCCCCATCAGCCCTGTTCCAGTTCGTCCAGCAGCCCGTAGCGCATGGCCATGCGGGTCAACTCCACGTCGTTGGCGACGCCCAGCTTGTCAAACAGGCGGTAACGATAGGTACTGACCGTCTTTGGCGACAGGTGCAGGCTGTGTGAGATTTCCTGATTGCCATGCCCCTTCGTCACCATCAGCATGACCTGCATTTCGCGCTGAGACAGACGCTCAAAGGGGGATTTGTCCGCTTCGGCGCCCTTGATGAGATTCGTGGCCAGGGTACTGGCCACACTGGGCGCGACATAGACCCCGCCGGCCGCGACCCGCTGGATCGCAGACACGACCTCGTCCGCAGCCGCATCCTTGCTGATGTAACCGCGGGCCCCGGCGCTGAGCAGACGGCTGGGATAGGGTTCATCCATGTGCATGGACACCGCGATGACCTTCATCATGGGATGACGCTGCAGAATGCGGCGGGTGGCCTCCAGGCCGCCGATGCCGGGCATGTTCACATCCATCAGGATCACGTCGGCCTCCACCTGCTTGAGCAGATCCAGCACCTCTTCACCACTGCCGGCCTCGCCCACCACGGTCATGCCCGGCGCATCTTCCAGAACGCGCCGCAGGCCGGCGCGCACGAGCCGGTGGTCGTCACAGAGTATGAGTTTGGTCAATGGGAGTCCTCCGGCCCTCATTTTAAACCCTCGGGCCGCCGTGCGAGCCCACGGCGAAGGCATGAAGCCGACCGCATCGCCAGCCAGCGAACAAAAAAAAGCCCGCGACAACTTGCGTGCCGCGGGCCTGTCTGAAGCCGCAGGGGCTGCTTAGAACTGCTCTTCTTCGGTGGAGCCTTCCAGCGCCTTGACCGAGGACTGGCCGCCCTGGATCACGGTGGTGACGTCATCGAAGTAACCGGCGCCCACTTCCTGCTGGTGCGACACGAAGGTGTAGCCGCGCTCGCGGGAGGCGAATTCCGGCTCCTGCACCATGTTGGTGTAGTGCTTCATGCCTTCGCCGCGCGCGTAGTTGTAGGCGAAGTCGAAGGTGCGGTACCAGTTGACGTGGATGCCCGCCAGGGTGATGAACTGGAACTTGTAGCCCAGCGCCGACAGATCTTCCTGGAAGGACGCGATCTGCGAGTCGGACAGGTTCTTCTTCCAGTTGAAGGACGGCGAGCAGTTGTAGGACAGCAGCTGTCCCGGGCACTCGGCGTGGACGGCCTGGGCGAATTCACGAGCGAAGCCGATGTCCGGGGTGCCGGTTTCGCACCAGACCAGATCGGCATACGGGGCGTAGGCCACACCACGGCTGATCGCCTGCTCCAGGCCGTTCTTGACCCGGTAGAAGCCTTCGGCGGTGCGCTCACCGGTGACGAAGGGCTTGTCGTTCTCGTCGAAATCGGAGGTCAGCAGGTTGGCCGCTTCGGCGTCGGTACGGGCCAGCACGATGCTGGGCACGCCCATGACGTCGGCCGCCAGACGCGCGGCAATCAGCTTCTGCACCGCTTCCTGGGTCGGCACCAGCACCTTGCCACCCATGTGGCCGCACTTCTTCACCGCCGCCAGCTGATCTTCGAAATGCGCCGCGGCCGCACCGTTGGCGATCATGTTCTTCATCAGTTCGTAGGCGTTCAGCACGCCACCGAAGCCGGCTTCGGCATCGGCCACGATCGGCAGGAAGTAGTCGATCGCGTCCTCTTCCTTCATCTTGCCGTCGTGGATGTTCTTCCACTGGATCTCGTCGGCGCGCTTGAAGGTGTTGTTGATGCGGCGGACCATGGTCGGCACCGAGTCATACGCATACAGCGACTGGTCCGGGTACATGGTTTCGGAGGTATTGCCGTCGGCAGCGACCTGCCAGCCCGACAGGTAGACCGCTTCCAGGCCGGCCTTGGCCTGCTGCATGGCCTGACCGGCGGTGATCGCGCCAAAGGCGTTCACGTAGCCCTTCTTGGCGGAACCGTTGACCTTGTCCCAGAGCTTTTCGGCGCCGCGGCGGGCCAGGGTGTATTCCGGCTGGATGCTGCCACGCAGGCGTACGACGTCAGCAGCGGAATAGCCGCGCTTGACGTTCTTCCAACGGGGATTTTCGGCCCAATCCTTCTCAAGGGCCTTGATCTGCTCTTCGCGTGTCATCGTTGACGTTAGTCCTCTGGTTGTCGGGCTTTGCGCCCTGCCTTGGCATCTGCCAGTGTCGTGCTCGCGGCCATGCAGACCGCCAGCGGTGGGGGATTCCTCAATCCAGCAATTCGTAGGCGGATGGACTGAAGAAATCGCTCAGTTCCTCCGCCAGACAAAGCTGGGATAACAGCTGGGCGGCGCGCTGGAAGCGACCTTCTTCAAAGGCCTGCGCTCCGACCTCCGCCTCGATATTGTCCAGTTCCTCCGCGAGCGCTTCCTCAAACAGCTCGCGATTCACGCTCCGTCCGTCCAGCAAGGCGACCGTCTCATCGTGTAGCCATTGCCAGAGTTGAATGCGGCACACCTCTACCGTGGCCGCGTCCTCCATCAAATTATACAACGGAACACAGCCCTGACCCGAAAGCCAGGCCTGCAGGTACTGCACGCCGGTCGCAATCGCGTTGCGCAGCCCGGCCTCGCTGATCTCGCCTTGGGGTGGGCAGTACAGTGCCTGTGGGCCAATGCCAATCTCATGCGCAGGCTCAGAAGGTTCTTCCTGAGCTTTGTTTGCATTGAATATTTCCCTTGCGTCTTCGGCAAACGCCGGATGCACGATCCAGCCGCCATCGAAACCCAGGCGTGCCTCGCTCTCCAGATCATCGCGCAACGCATCCCGCGCTTTGGCATGAGCCTCGTCATCATTCCGGATCGGCAGCCAGGGCCACCCGCCGCCCAGGGCGAGCACCCCTCGCCGTCGGGCGACCGCGACCAGCCGCCGGGCACAAGCGGCCATGAAGTCCTGGGAGAGATCCAGCGCCTGGCGCTCCGGCAGCCGCCAACCGGGCATCGCGGCCAGGCAGCGTGCCGCGCTGGCCGCGTAATCCCATCGCCCGAAGCTCAGCGCCACCGCGTAGTCGCGCAGCTCATGCAGCAGCTCATCCATCTGCAGGGCTGCCGGCAGTGTGTCGATCATCAGGCTGACCCGGATTGCATCTTCCGGCAATTCCAGACGCGGGCCGGCGAATTCCAGCATCTCGCGCCACAGCGCGGCTTCCCGGTAATGCTCCAGCTTGGGCAGATAGAGGTGTACGCCCTGCCCACGACGGCACAGCACGGGGGCGCAGTGGAACAGATACAGCCCCAGATCAAACAGTGCCGCAGGCACTGGCTGGCCATCTATGTAGAGATGTTTTTCCCACAGATGCCAGCTCCTGGGCCTCAGCATCAGAGGACAGGTCCGGGGATTCAGGTGGTATTCGCGCTGATCTTCGGCCTGGATGAAGCGGAGGCTGCCCTGGGCGGCCTCCCTGAGATTGGCCTGTGCGTCCAGCAGACCCTGCCAGGTCGGCGACTGGGCGTTGTCCAGGTCGACCATGAATCCGTCGACCGGAGCATTGAGCCCGTTGATCAGGGTCTTGCGCCGGGCCGGCCCGGTCAGCTCGACCCTGCCGGGGGCCAGAGGGAGCGTGTTCACCCGCCACTGTCCATCGCGAATCGCCGACGTTTCGGCGGGCTCGGCAGGCCAGCTTCCGGCCGCATAATCTTTCTGGTCAGCCGCCCGGGCCACGAGAAGCTCGCGGAGGCGGGAACGGAACAGACCGACAAGCTCGGCGACAAAGGCCAGCGCGTCAGCGGAAACCAGCTCCGCGTGTTCGGGCGCCAGCGGCGCCCGGATTTCGATCTCGGCCTCGGCCGTCAATCCCTTTCCTTATTCTGCTCTGGCACAATGCTTTTGCCCCGCCGCCACGCCCTCAGACGTGTTGCACCGCGCAAAAAGTGCGCGCGATTATACAGACTGGGCAGGGGGCTGTCCCGAAAGAAACGCCGGGTATCCGGCCATCTGGAGCCTGTTCTGACCACCCTGGCCTTCTGCAAGCCCTGTCACGTCCTGAGCCAGTTCAGCCGCAGCGGGGAAAAGCCCTGCCTGGCCGACTACATCCCCGTTCCCCAGGTCTATCCGGCCGGCCGGCTGGATTACGACAGCGAAGGGCTGATGCTGCTCACCGACGACGGCGCCCTGCAGCACCGCATCAGCCATCCGCGGATGAAGCTGAGCAAGATCTACTGGGCGCAGGTGGAAGGACTGGTCGATGAGCACGCACTGCAAAGGCTCCGCGACGGGGTGACCCTCAAGGATGGGGCGGCGCGCGCCCTGACCGCCGAGGCCATGCCCGAGCCACCCCTGTGGCCCCGTCAGCCGCCGATCCGGGAACGTCGGGAGATACCCACCAGCTGGTTGAACCTGAGCATAGACGAAGGGCGCAACCGTCAGGTTCGGCGCATGACCGCTGCCGCTGGTCTACCGACCCTGCGCCTGGTGAGAACCGCGATCGGGCCGATCAA
>JBFKIN010000209.1:0-5139 GCA_041632255.1 Oceanococcus sp.
ATGCCTTTGCATTCGGCGCCTTGCTCAACTTCGGTCTGCCCGTGGTCCGGGACCGGCATGTGCTGGGAGCCCAGCTGGCGGCGCTCGCGCTCGGCCTGCTGGTGAATCTGGGGGCCAGCAATTTGCCCATGAGTACTCTGGGCTGGCCGCTGTTCCTGCCCAACGGCTACCAGTACGTATGGGGCTATACCCTGGTGAATGCGTTCTGGTGGCTGGTCATCGCCGCGATACTCGGACATCAGGGCTGGGTTCGCCGCCTGTTCACCCTGCCGCTGCTGGACTATCTGGGCAAGCGCTCCTATTCCACCTACGTCCTGCATTTCCCCTTGCTGGCCGTCGCGCATCCGCTGTTGGAACTGGCCACCGCCAGTCTGGGCCGGCTGCCTGGCACGGCGGCCTTCTCCATCCCCTATCTGCTCGTGGTGTTCCTGCTCTCGGACCTGAGCTACCGCTATATCGAGATGCCCATGAATGCGCTCAAGGAACGGTTCAGCAGTTCGGCGGCCCCCCCTGTGGCGGACGAGGAACCGGACCATGCCGCGGCGCGTCGACCGGACAAGGCGCGTGAGCCAGGCTGAACAGCCCTCCATCACCGACGGGCTGCCGGATACCGCACATGCGCCGCTGCCCAGCCTGTATGCGCCATCGGGCATCCAGGTGGTGGTCGGGTCCGGTGGCGGGGTGGGCACCACATTCCTGATCGAGTTTCTGGCTCGATATCTGTCGGTCAATGATCCGCACGACCGCGACGGCCTCAAGCACCTGCGATTGCCCCCGCTGAGCTTCGATTCAAGCTTGCGCTTCGTCTTTGTTCACGGCGATCCGAGGGCGGCCGTCGTCTCCCTGTTTCGAAGGCGTTTTCACTCGGCACAGGCCGCCAAGCTCCAGCGCTTCGCCGCGGCACCCCGCTGCCCGATTCCCTACGGCATGAGCCTCGAAGAGTATGTGGCTCAGGGGCGCGATTGCTTCGCCTTCGAGGCACAGTTCGACAACTGGTACGCGCGCTGCCTGCACCACCCGACCCTGTTTCTGCGCTATGAGACGATCTGGGACAACCTGCCGGCGCTGGCCCGGTTTCTGGCGCTTCCGGACACACTCATGGCGGAGTTTCCGGCCCGGCGCGAGCGCAATCAGCGGGAACAGGCGGCCCCCGTGCGCGCCGGCCTGGACGCTCTGTACGGGCGCTTCGCCGCGCGGCTGGAGGCCCTGCCCGACGCCGTGATCCGGATGCCTGCCCGCGGGCGCCTGCGAGGCGTCGCCGTGTCGGCGGGGTGTTACGGCTGGCCCCTCCTGGACGAATACCTGTTCGACAGACAGGGTCGGCGGCGAGCTGCGCTGGCCCGACAGATGCCCTGGCTGCGCCGGGGGTACCGGCGATTGCGTGGCTGGTTGGCGGATGCAGGGGATCGGGGGTGAGGCCGATGGGCGGGCAGAGCGGCATCGCCTGATCCGCATGCCCCGACATGAGTCCCGCGGCACGAAATGGTCTGTGGCGTCCCGGCTGGCCGGCATCCAATGATCAGGCACGATGGAGGATTGTCCACCGCACCACCGGAATGGCGCAGCAGGCGCCGCGGTTCAACAAACTGCTGGAGCAGGAAGTCGTTCCCCAGCACCGCCGTAATGGGCCAGGCCGGTGCAATCTGACGGAAGGCAGCTTGATGGAATTCGACGGGAAGATCAGCAGGGTCCCCGGCAGACTCCGCGTGGCACCCGGGCAGGGTGAGAAACGCCAGGCAGCCGGCGCATCGGGCAGGATCGGGTGACCGACCAGCCGAAGGGGCAGGAGTCGAAGGGACGCATCGGTCGGGCGGCTACCAGTCCGGCTCGGCGTATAGCTGGTCGGCGAGGCGGGCCGTCTCCTGCCGGATACGCTCGATGGTGGCCGCCGGCAGGCTGCAGCGCCAGGCCTCGGAAGCGGCCAGGCTGTCCCGCTTGACCTGGCCATGAGCCGAGCTCGTCGGGTTGCCTGCTGTGGAATTGGCCGCGATCTGTTCGCGGACTTCCGCCGTGTAATTCAGGCCGACAGCCGCATACAGCTGTTCGAAGCCAGGCACCGGGTCGCGAGCCAGGTCCTCGTGCCGCACGAAAGTCCAGCCCGGGAATTGCCGGCGATAGTCGAGCAGCACCGCCATCAGGCAATTCCACAGCAGAATCGCCTCGTCCAGCTGGTTGTCATCACGGGGGCGGAAGGCGTCCAGCTGTTCAGCAAAGGGGCGCAAGGGGCCGCTGGTGAGATGCGCGTGCCTGAGCAGGCTGCGGAGCTGGTAGCGCCAGGTCTTGCGCAGCAGGGAGGCCACGGTGGCGGCGGGATGTCGCAGGGTGATGACCACATCCATCTGGAAGGTCTCGGCCAGCCAGGGCGCGCTCAGTATCGCGTGAGGGTCCTTCTGAATGGGCCGAAGCTGGCGCCAGCGCCCGGACTGATAGCGCAGCTCACGCAGCAGGAACCGTGGCACATCCCGCATGCTTGCGATGGCGCCCAATTCCGCACGGTAGTCTCGGCTCAGGCCCAGGTTGGAGGCCACGAACTCGAAGACCTGAGCGTTGTGCGTGCCCGCCGGCACGTAGGGAAACATGCCCTGCAGGGTATGCGGACGCAGGCTGAGCGTCTTGTGGCGGCTGGCGGTGAAGGGTTCGAACACGTACTGGGTCTGCCGGCTGGTCGCCAGCATGCGCCCGATCCAGGTGGTGCCCGAGCGCGGCAGTCCGGTCACCAGTATGGGGCGGCGTCGTGACAGCATCGCGGCGAACTCGCTATGGCGGGTGGCTTGATTCAAGCGCCGGGTCCGGTGGCGTACAACTGGCCGTAATCAGGTTCCACCTGATCCGCGGAATAGCACTCCACCCCGAGCTCCCGGACGACGTTCATGATGCGGCGGATCTGGGCCGGTTCCAGCGTCTGTCGCCAGTGACTGAGCTGGGCACCACTCTGGATGCGGTCGGAGGAGCCCGCGATGGTCGAGGCGCTGATGGTGCCCGTATTCAGCGTGGGCGGCGTGTCCAGCTCCAGGAAGCGAGCCAGCCGGGCCAGCTCCTCCGCCGGTTCCGAGTAGATGCGTTCGTACGCCATCGTATGCCATTTCCGGTTGTGCTCGCGGTGCTTGAGCACATGTGCGGTGAAAATGGCCCAGCGTGCGGCAAGAATTTCGTCCGGATGCCTGAGCGAGCGGGTGATGTCCGCGAACTGGGCGTAGAACTCATCCGAGTAGCGGCCTGCCGGATACTGAAACTGCTGCATCCCGTGCGCCCAGGACCAGAGCGGATGGCGCAACTGGCTGGCCACGACGGCGCAGGGATGCCGCAGCAGCACGACAGGGTGGATGTCGCTGAAGCGATTCACCAGCCATGGCAGGCAGAGATTCCCGCGAACGAACTTGATCACGACGAAATCCGGCCTGAGCAGATGCCGCCAGGGGCTCGTGATGTAGTTGCGCCACGGGGTCAGGCGACCGTCGAACAGTCGGGAAAAAAGGGCTTCTGCCTCGGGCCACTGTGCCTGTTCCGGGATGTAGGGATCCCAGCCCAGATCGAGCTGCCGAATTTCCCTGTACGCATCCTTGTGCAGGGGTTCCAGCAGCGCGACCGAGCGTGGCAGCTGCTGCAGTGTTTCCGCGAGCCAGGTCGATCCACCGCGTGGTGCGGAGAAAATGCTGATGACCTTGCTGCGTCTGCGCAGTTGGCCGTCGCGGTTCTGCCTGGCGTAGTAGGCCAGCGCGCCGAAGAACAGCAGGCGTTTGATCAGTTTTCCGGGGATCTGCTGCGGTGGGTGCTTCATCGACGGAATCCTTGCTTCAGCTTTCGCAGGCCCTGGGTCAGCCGACGACCCAGCTCGCCCGGCAGATAGGCGAGAACCAGGGCGGCCAGGGTGCGTGGCGCCAGTGGGCGCAGCGCCAGCGAGCGCCAGAGCGCATCACGCCCCGCCGGCGCCGGGTCGTACAGGCTTTCCGCCCGGCCGATCTGATAATAATGCCGCGCCATCACGCGGGGCTGAGCGTCCCAGTAGTGACCATGCTTGGCGAGAATGCGTCGCATGTCGGCCGCACGCGTGCGTTCCGCACGCATCAGGCCGGATCCTTCAATATGATCCTGAATGAAGGTCGGCTGATCACAGTGGATGGGCGGGCTGAGCTGATACAGGCGCAAGCCGAGTTCCCAGTCGTCCCAGGAGCGGATTTCAGGATCGAAACCGCCGGCCTGCTCGAACAGGCTACGCCGCAGCAGCCAGTTCGGGGTGGCAATCAGGTTCCATTGCGGGCCGCCGTCTCCTATGCCCTGGCGGTAGTCCATGCCGCGGAATGCGGCCTCGCCGCCAAAGTAGATTTGCCGCTGGGGTTGGATCTGGATGAAGCTGCCCAGGCACCACTGAGCCTCCGGCTGCTCACGCAGCGTCTCGATCTGGCAGCGCAGCTTGTCCACCAGCCAGATGTCGTCGTCGTCCTGGAAGGCCAGCCACTCGCCGCGTGCCAGTCGTGCCCCTGCATTGCGCGCGCCTGCGGCGCCCAGATTGTCGGTCAGAGGGACATAGCGCAGTCTGGGGTCATCGAAGCGCGCGACCACCTCGGCGGTGTTGTCGCTGGAGCAATCGTCGACCACGATCAGTTCGAGGTCTGCAAAGCTTTGGCCGAGCACGCTGGCAATCGAACGGCCCAGCAGGCCGGCCCGAGTGTGGGTGGGCATCACCACGCTGACATGCGGTGAGGGAGGCGGGTTGGAAGCGGACTGGGTCATGCTGTCTAGAGCGACATGCTGCTGTAGCGTGGCCAGATTCCGGCCACGCGCTTGAGGACGCGCGAACCCAGGAAACTGGCCAGGTACAGTGCGTAAGGCACCACAGAGCCCGGATCCAGGCGCAGGGCGCTCAGGAAATGCCGGCGTGCGGCCTGGCGCCTGCCGGGCCCGTAGCTCATGCACCCGATGTGCGCCCAGCGCTTGGCCAGACGCTGCGGTTCGCCCTGCCAGCGGCGCCGATGCGTGGTGACCAGCATGGTCAAGGCGCGGCACAGCCTGGCCCGGTCCGCGCAGATGCTGTCGGGGCTGCCGAACTTGCGCAGTATGGGCTCGGGGGCGGCGGCAATCCGGGTGCGTTCCGACATGCGCAGGATCAGGTCCCAGTCCTCGATGGGGCAGAAATCGCCG
>JBFKIN010000210.1:0-5131 GCA_041632255.1 Oceanococcus sp.
GCCAACTGGCCGCATGGCGAGTGGATCGCGCTGCGTTCCGGGCTGGCCCAGGGCGCCATGAGTTTCATCGTGACCCTGAGCGGGGTGCTGCTGATGCGCGCCCTGTTCCGCGTCCCCGGTCCGCTGTGGCTGCGCGCCGCCAGCGCGGCACTGGGCGCGCTGACATTGATCTATGCCGGCATCATCGGAATCCACTGGCAGCTTGGCACTCCGGAGATCCTGCTGACCCTGCTGCCGGGCCTGCCGATCACCATCGGCTTCTGCCTGGTCTTCAGCATCAGTCTTGCCCGCTTCGAACCCGCCGCCCAGCCGGCGTCTTCCTGAGACCAGAGAACCCGACGTGCCCGAACAACTGATCAAGGACAACATCGCGACATTGCGACAGGCAGAGGAACTGCTGCTGACCGTGGCCCGCCACAATCTGGATCTGGGCGAGCAGCTAGGGCCGCATCTGCGTCATGTGCTGGATCATTACGACTGTTTTCTGGACGGCCTGCCCGGCGCTGCGGTGAATTACGACAACCGCGCCCGGGATGCTGCGACGGAATGCCAGATCACGGCGGCCCAGCAGCGCATCGCCCGGATCAACGCGCGCCTGGCGGAACTGTCACATGCGCAATGGCCGACCCGCCTGCGTGTGCAGCTGGCCACCCGGGCCGACGCGGCATCCCTGCGGAGCTGGTCCACCCCCGAGCGCGAGCTGCAGTTCCTGCAGAGCCACGCGGTGCATCACTACGCCCTGATCCGCCTGCTGCTGCAGGCGCAGGGCATCGACATCGGGCCGGATTTCGGCAAGGCCCCTTCGACCCTGCAGTTCGAACGCGCCACCGCCTGAGTCCCCATGCAGCTGAGCCTGTGGCAACGAGGCCGCATCCGTCTGGCGCGCGCGCGCCGCTGGGAGTTCTGGCCCGCCTGGCTGTTCTACATCCCGGTCGTGGCCTGGATCATTCTGCTTGGCCTGCGTCACCGCCACTTCACGCTGTTCACCGCGGCCAATCCGGGCATGGACGAGGGCGGCGTGGTCGGCGAGCGCAAGAGCCCGCTGCTGCTGCGCCTGAGCCAGTCGCTGCCCGAGGCGACACCACCGCTGCAACTGCTGCCGGCGAGCCTGCCGGCGCCCGAGCGGCTGCAGCGCGCCCGTGACTTCATCGGCGGGCGCTTCCCGGTGGTGCTCAAACCCGAGATCGGCCAGCGCGGCCGCGGCGTGCTGATCGCGCAGGACTGGACGCAGGTGCAGCGCTACCTGGCCGCATCCCGCGAGGACCTGATCCTGCAGCAGTTCGCGCCGGGCAAGGAGTTCGGCATCTTCATCTACCGTGACCCCGACTCGGGAACGGTGAAGATTTTCTCGGTCACGGCCAAGGAACTGATGCATGTCCACGGTGACGGCCACCGGCCCCTGCACCAGCTGATCATGGACCATCCCCGCGCCTGGCTGACCGCCCCCATGCTGTTCAGGCGACATCGCGCCCACCTGCAGGAGGTGATCCCGGCGGGCGAGGATTTCTACCTGGTGGACGTGGGCAGCCACTGCCGGGGGGCGGTCTTCCTCAATGGTCACAAGCTGATCACCCCGGCACTGAGCCAGCGCCTGGGCGAAATCGTCGAAGCGCTGCCCGGCTTTCACTTCGGCCGGCTGGATGTCATCGCGACAGACCGGGCGGCCCTGCGCGAGGGTCGTGATCTCAAGGTGCTGGAGGTCAATGGAGTCACCTCGGAAGCGGCCCATGTGTACCACCCGGGCACGCCGCTGCTGGCCGGTTATCGCAGTTTCTTCCGCCAGTGGCAGCTGGCCTTTTCCATCGGCCGGCGCAATCGGGATGCCGGCGCGGACACGGTATCGCCCTGGCGTCTGCTGCAACTCTTCCTGCGGGATCTGAAACGCTATCCGGAAGCCGAAGCTGCCAGCGCGGGAGCGCGCAAGGCCTGAGCGGCCGGACTTCCGGGGGGCTGACTGTTCGCGGCGACGATCAAGCCCCCGTGGCCCCGTGCGACAATGCGCATCCCCCGGGAGAACCAGAACAAGGACCCTGCATGCTCAGCCTGCTCGCGCTGGCGGCCATCATCCTGCTGTCCTACGGCACCCAGGCGCTGATCGGCTTCGGCGCCAACATCATCGC
This sequence comes from Oceanococcus sp., assembly GCA_041632255.1. Classification (GTDB taxonomy): domain Bacteria; phylum Pseudomonadota; class Gammaproteobacteria; order Nevskiales; family Oceanococcaceae; genus Oceanococcus. Next base: position 2,121 of record JBFKIN010000210.1, read on the forward strand.
ACTGACCCTGGGCGCCCACGTCATGCCGCTGGAACAGCTGCTGCCGGTCGTTGTCGTGCTGAACCTGCCTCACTCCATCTACCTGCTGGCGCGCGAGCACCGTCATATCGACTGGGGCCTGCTGCTGCGCCGGATCCTGCCCTACGCCGGCATGGGCTTCGCCGCAGGTGTCACTTTCGGGCGTCACGTGCAGGGGCCGGAACTGGCCCTGGGCTTCGGCATCATGGTCGTGGCCCTGGCGCTGTGGGAACTGCTGCGCATGCGCCACCCCGCGCCACCCAGCCGTATCGGCCTGCCAAGGGCGATCGGCTTCATCGGCCTGGCCGGTTTCGCCCAGGGCCTCTACGCCTCGGGCGGGCCATTTCTGGCCTATGCCGCCGCGCGCAGCGGTCTCAGCCGGAGCGCTTTTCGCATCACCCTGATCGTGGTCTGGTTCGTGACCAACGGGCTACTGACCCTCAATTTCCTGGATCTGGGCCGCTATGACGGTGATACCGTCCGCCTGACCCTGTGGATGCTGCCACTGGTGCTCGCCGGCCTGCTGCTGGGGGATTACGGCCATCACCGGGTCCGCGAATCCACCTTCCGCGCCGGCATCTACCTGACGCTGGTGGTGTCCGGCAGCGCGCTGATCCTCGCCAACCTGAACGCAGCGGCCTAGGCCGGGCCCGCGACGCCGCTGTCCCGGGGACCCCGCAACAGATCCCGCTGCATCCACAGCAGGGCGGCGGCCGAGACCCAGACCCCGCAGGCCATCATGAAGAGCAGGCCACCATCATCCTGCACCACGACGCCCAGGGGCGTGAACAGGTGGAAGAAGATGGCGCCGGAAATGATGGCCAGGGCCATGAGAGCCCCCACCGCATTCAGGATGCGCAGACGGCCGATGAACAGCCCCGACAGCAACAGCAGCGAGGCCACCAGTTCGGCGCTGCCGACCACGTAGGCGCTGAAGACCCCGCCGGGCGCGAACAGTCCGGCAAAACCGAAGCCTGCCGCCCACTGATCCAGGATGCCGAAGATGTGCCGGGTCTCCGGCGAATCCGAGAACTTGAAGAACAGGGACTGGATAAAGACGAAGGCGATGTAGACGGTCAGGATGCCGGGCAGGAAACGACGCATGATGCCTCCGGGAAACAATTCGCGGGCCTATCCGTCATGATAGTACCGAACTCACGCGGGCGGGACGGTTTTCCCGCGCGCCCGCCGCGACAGATACCAGTACCGACATGAGCAAGACCAAGCGGATGAACGCGGCGCACCAGTGCCTCGCACTGGCCCTGGGCCTGCTGCTGAGCGGCGGCCTGCACGCCGCCAGCGGTCCGTTGCTGTCACAGCAGCAGATTCGCCAGGCACCGGAACATGCGGTCAGCCCCTCGCCAGCCGGCACGTCGCTGGCGCCGTCCACAGCGCTGGAGTATGCCCAGGACGTGGCCGTCGACATCGACAGCCACCGCCACGGGCGGTGGCTGCAGGAAGGCGAGCAGGCTGTCTGGCGCCTGATGCTGCGCAGCGAAGAGGCCCGCAGCCTCAGCGTCACCCTGGACGACATGCAGCTGCCCGCTTCCGCGGCCTTGCGCCTGTATGACGGCGACGGCCTGCTTTGGCACGGCCCGCATGACGCGGCAGAACTGCAGCGTCATCCGCAGTTCTGGAGCGCCATCGTACCCGGCGAGCGTCTGCTGCTGGAGCTGTCGGTGCCACTGCTCGCGCGGGACGACACGCATCTGGCAATTCGTGCGGTACAGCACGGCTTTCACGACATCCGCAGGGGCTTCAAATCCGGTTCCTGCAATATCGACACGGCCTGTCCGGCCGCCGATGCCTGGACCGATGCGGTGCGCGCCGCCGCCATGATCACCATCGCCAACCGGCGCATCTGCAGCGCAGTGCTGCTGAACAACAGCCGGCAGAATGGCGATCCGCTCCTGCTCACCGCCCGCCATTGCGGCGTCGGCCAGGATGATCTGCCAGCCAGTTCGGTGCGGGTGTACTGGAACTACGAAACCAGCGGCTGCGGCAGCTCGCCGGATGGCAGCCTGAGCCAGAACCAGCTGGGCAGTACCCTGCTGGCGGAAGGCGCGGCAGCCGACTTCAGCCTGCTGCGGCTGGATCGTACGCCCCCGGCCTTCTACCAGGTTTACTACGCCGGCTGGGATGCCACCGGCCTGGCGCCGACCAGCGGGGTGAGCGTGCATCACCCCTCCGGCGATGAAAAGCGCATCAGCTTCTTCGATACGCCGGCCCGCGCGCGCACCGCGAATGTGGATGGTCAGCCGGTCGAATCCTGGGAGGTCCGCTGGCGCCGTGGCATCACCGAATCCGGGTCTTCCGGCGGCGGCCTGTGGAACAGCGACCATCGGGTTATCGGCCAGCTTTCCGGCGGCAATTCCTCCTGCGACAATCCGGACGGAGCCGATGTCTACGGCCGGCTGGACGTGGCCTGGGAGGAAAGCCCACGCCTCGACGGCCAGCTCAAGGCCTGGCTGGACCCTGACAATACCGGCGTGCGCCGTCTGGATGGCCGGGACAGCTCCGGCGGCGGCCTGAACGCGAATGCCGACAGCTTCTCCGCATTGCCTGCCGACAGCCAGGAGTTGCGCCTGGACGTGCTGGCCAATGATGGTGGCTCCCAGCCCTTGCGGCTGACCGGCGCGCTGGCGGACAGCGGCCAGGTGCGGGTCCAGAACGGCCACCTGGTCTACCGCTTCGCCCCCGGCGTCCAGCATGACACGCTGAGCTACCAGGTGGTGGATCGCTGGGGCAATGTGGCTTCGGTCGAGGTCAGCGTGTCGCGTGACGGCCTCGTCCAGGGCATGGCACAGCAGCGCGGTGGTGCGCTCGCCCCCTGGCTGCTGCTCCTGCTTGCGGGAGTGCGATGCCGGCGCCGCCGCTGATCATCCGCTCGGTGGACTGGTCCGAGGCAGCCGCGCGCTGCCTGACCATCCGCCGCCGGGTCTTCATCGAGGAACAGCAGATTCCCGAAACGATCGAGATCGACGGGCGCGACC
>JBFKIN010000211.1:0-5100 GCA_041632255.1 Oceanococcus sp.
ATCACCGTCGCGCTGGCCATCGTCGGCGGCCTGATCGGCTCGGTCTCGATGACCGGCTCGGTGGTCGCCTGGGCCAAGCTGGACGGCCGCATGAACAAGGCGCCGAAGATTCCCGGCGGCCACCGCACCAACTTCGCCGTGCTCGGCCTGGCCGTGCTGGCCGGCCTGATCGTGTTCGGCGGGGGCGACCACCCCTCGGCCTTCTGGCTGTTCGTCTTCTTTGCCGCGGCCCTGATCTTCGGCGTGATGATGACCCTGCCGATCGGCGGCGCCGACATGCCGGTGATCATCTCCCTGTACAACGCCCTGACCGGTCTGGCCGTGTCCTTCGAGGGCTACGTGCTGCAGAACCCGGCCATGATCATCGCCGGCATGGTGGTCGGCGCGGCCGGCACCCTGCTGACCCTGCTGATGGCCAAGGCGATGAACCGCTCCATCGCCAACGTGATGTTCTCCGGCCTGGGCACCGATGACGGCGGCGCCGATGGCGACGGCCCGCAGGGCGAGATGAAGGAGTCCTCGGCCGAGGACGCCGCCATCTCCATGGCCTACGCGCAGAAGGTCATCATCGTGCCGGGCTACGGCATGGCGGTGGCCCAGGCCCAGCACAAGCTGTGGGAGTTCGTGCAGCTGCTGCAGGCGCGTGACGTGCAGGTCTCCTTCGCCATCCACCCGGTGGCGGGGCGCATGCCCGGACACATGAACGTGCTGCTGGCCGAGGCCGGCGTGCCCTACGACATCATCTACGACCTGGAAGACATCAACGAGGAGTTCGGCGCCGCCGATGCGGCCATCGTGATCGGCGCCAACGACGTGGTGAACCCGGCGGCGCGGACCAACAAGTCCAGCCCCATCTACGGCATGCCCATCCTGAATGTCGACCACGCCGAGAATGTCTACGTGATCAAGCGCGGCCAGGGCACCGGCTTCTCCGGCATCCAGAACGAGCTGTTCTTCGCCGACAACACCCGCATGGTCTATGGCGATGCGCAGAAGGTCTGCGCCGCCTTCATCGCCGGGGTGAAGTCCGTCAGCTAGGGCAGACTCGACTGCAACGACGACAAGGGCAGCTTCGGCTGCCCTTTTTGTTTCCGCCTCACGACGCCGGGGTTCTTCCCGCCCTCACCCGGGGCGGCCATGCCTGAGGCCGCGCGCCGCGATCCGTGCGCGCGGGCCAATCCGGCAGAGCGTCACGGTCAGCCCCTGCGCGGATGCCTGTCCAGGCGTGCCGATATGCGATCATGGCCGCATGCACCACGACCCGCTGCTGCCGCAACTGCTGATCGCCGTGCTGGTCCTGCTCGGTACCGGTCTGGCCATGCGTTTCCTGCGCCAGCCCCACATCGTCGCCTACCTGATGGCAGGCGTCATCCTGGGGCCCTATGGCCTCGGGCTGCTGAGCGATATCGAGTCGCTCAGTCGGGCCGGCGAGTTCGGGGTCGCTCTGCTGCTGTTCTTTGTCGGCATGAAGGTCAGCCCGCGCAAGCTGATGCAGCGCTGGCACCTCACCGGCATGGGCACCCTGCTGCAGATCCTGGCCAGCGTGGGGGTCTCCGGCCTGCTCGGGCTGAGCCTGGGCTGGGATCTGAACCGCATCCTGCTGATCGGCTTCGTGATCAGCCTGTCCAGCACCGCCGTGGTGATCAACGTGCTGCAGGACCGCGACGAGATCGACACCCAGGTCGGCCGCGACGTCATCGGCATCCTGCTGACCCAGGACCTGATGATCATCCCCATGATCATCATCATCGGCCTGCTGGGCGGCCAGGAACCCACCGCGGACGGCCTGCTGCTCCAGGCGACCGGGGTCATCCTGATCATCGGTGTGCTCTGGTGGCTGACCACCAGCGATCGGGTTCGCCTGCCACTGGGCGCGCGCCTGCGCAGCGATCACGAGATGCAGGTCTTCGCCGCGCTGGGCCTGTTGCTGGGCATGGCCGTGCTGTTCGACTTCTTTGGCCTGTCGGCGGCGCTCGGCGCCTTCCTGGCCGGAATCCTGATCGGGGTCGCCCGCGAAACGACCTGGGTTCAAACCCGGCTGGACCCGTTCCGGGTGGTTTTCGTCGCCCTGTTCTTCGTCTCCATCGGCGCACTGGTGGATCTGAAGTTCTTCCGGGAGCATATCGCCCTGATCGGCAGTCTGGTCGGCCTGGTGCTGGTGACCAACTGGCTGATCAACGCCTTCATCCTGCGCCTGCTGGGCGAGAGCTGGTCGCACAGCATCTATGCCGGCGCGCTGCTGGCCCAGATCGGCGAATTCAGCTTCGTGCTGGCGGCGCTGGGCCTGCAGCTGGGCACCATTGGCGACTTCGCCTACCAGCTCACCGTTGCGGTGATTGCGGTCTCGCTGCTGCTGTCCCCCACCTGGATCAATCTGGCCAATTTCATCAACCCGTCCGGCCGCATCCGGCGCGGGCGGCCTTCCTGGATCTGCTGAGGCCAGGCGCTAGGGTTTCCTGGGACAGTCCACCTTTTCACCGGCCTTGCGGCGCTGGTAGCACTCGCGCAGCGCCTTGCGCTCTTCCGGCTCCAGGGACTTGAACTTCGCGTACTTTTTCCGCGCGTCGCTGCGCTCCTCCGGGCTCATCTGCTGCCAGCGCTGGTGGTTCTCGAGCAAGCGGGAGCGCCGCTCCGACGACATCTGGTCCCATTGCTGGGCATATCGCGCGAACTGCTGCTTCTGGGCGGGAGTCAACTCCGACCAGCTGGGCTGGGCCTGAGCCACGCCCATGCCGGCGCAGAGCAACAGCAGCACGAGCCAGACGGCCTTCATCTCAAACCTCCCCTTCCTCCAGCCACAGCACCAGGTCCAGATCGGCGATCACCGCCGCATCCTCTGCCGCATTCGCCCGTCCCTGCAGGTCGCCCGGGGTCTGGGTCAGTTGCCAGCCCAGCATGCTGACGGCCAGCACGCTGGCCGTCACCATGCCCGCCCGCCACCATGGGCTGGGCCGCGAATCCAGCTTCTCCAGCGCACGATAGCGCGCCGCCCGCAGCGCTGCGCGGGTCAGTTCGTCCGGCTCGTCCACCCGGGCATCCAGGGTCCGGCGCAGCTGCTGCTCCAGTTCCATGTCGTTCATGCCCACAACACCTCCACCTTGCTGCGCAAGGCTTGCATCGCCCGTGACAAATGTGTCTTCACGCTGCCCTGACCGCAACCCATGATCGCTGCCGTGTCGGCCACGTCGAAGCCCTCCCAGACCCGGAGCAGCACCGCCTCGCGCTGACGCTGCGGCAACTCGGCCAGGGCCTGCTCCAGGCGCTCAATCGCCTGTCTCTGAGCCAGCTGCTCCTGCGGATCATCGGCTGCGGGGCCATCGAGCAGAAACTCGCCACCATCGACGAAACGCTGGCCGAACCGCTGCATGTCGCGAATCCGGTTCTGCAGAATGCGAAAGAACAGCGGCGCCCACTGCTCGGGCGGCTTGCGGCTGTATTTCTGCACCAGACGCAGCATCGCATCCTGCACCGCATCCAGGGCGGCATCGCGGTCACGCAACTGCGCCTGCGCTAGGCGGAATGCCCTGGCCTCGACCGAGGCCAGAAAACTGTCCATGCTGGCGTGTAGCGCCTGCGCCGACTCCCTGCTCATGCCCTGGGCCGCCCAGGCATTCAACGGCACAGCCATGGCAGCACCTCGGTACTGGCTGGAAATACGGTGTCCGGATTCATGCAGGCTCCTTGCTCTGACACACTATAACGCCTCTGTAACGCGCCCAAGCCTTCCCCGTTGACAGCCGAACACATCATCCAGGTCGCCCTGCCGGTACCGCGAGGCAACAGCTACGACTACCGTTGCGACGCGCCTGTCGGTCCGGGCATGCGGGTTCGCGTGCCCTTTGGCAACCGACGTCTGGTCGGCCTGATCGTCAGCGGCGAGCCGTCCAGCGGGATGGCCCCGGATCAGCTGCGCGAGGTGATCGAGGTCCTGGATGACACGCCGCTGGTGAACGGGCACTGGCTGGAACTGGTGCGCTTCGCCGCGCGCTATTACCAGAGCGCGCTGGGCATGGCCGTGGCCACGGCACTGCCCGTGAGCCTGCGCCAGGGCAAGCTGGCCCGACCGCGCCACCAGGCACGCTGGGAATTGACCCCTGATGGCCGGGCCCTGGACCCGGCCGACCTGACGCGCGCGCCCCGCCAGACGGCCGCCCTGACCGGCCTGCAGGCTGCGGACGGCCCGCTCACCGCCGCGCAGATCGGCGTGCAGGGCACCAGCCCTTCGGTGCTTCAGGCCCTGGCTGGCAAGGGACTGATCAAGCAGGCCGTACCCGTGAAAGCGGCAGCGCCACCCGCCGATACCCGGCCGCTGACGCCAGCCCAGGCCGGCATCTGCGCAGCCATCTCCAGCGGCTTCGGCGTTCATCTGATCGAAGGTGTGACCGGCAGCGGCAAGACCGAGATCTACCTGGAGCTGGCCCGGCGCCAGCTCGCCGCCGGCCGCCAGTGCCTGATCCTGGTGCCGGAAATCGGCCTCACCCCGCAGATGGTGGAGCGGGTTCGCCATGGCACCGGCGCTCAGGTGGTGGCGCTGCATTCCGGGCTTTCCGATGGCGAGCGGCACAATGCCTGGCTGGACGCACGCGATGGCCGCGCCGACATCGTGCTGGGCACCCGCTCGGCCGTTTTCGTGCCGCTGCCCCGACTGGGCCTGATCGTGGTCGACGAGGAGCACGATGCCTCCTACAAGCAGCAGGACGGGGTGCGTTATCACGCGCGTGACCTGGCCGTGCGTCGGGGACAGATGCTGGACATTCCGGTGGTGCTGGGCAGCGCCACGCCGGCCCTGGAAAGCCAGTACAACGCCCTCAACGGCCGCTACCGCCTGCATCGCCTGGCCGATCGCTTCGGCGCCGGCACGCCGCCACGCCTTCAGATTGTCGATCTGCGCGGACAACGCTGCCAGGATGGCCTGTCGCCAACCCTCGTCGCCAAGCTGCGTCAGCACCTGGATGCCGATCAGCAGGTGCTGCTGTTCATTAATCGGCGCGGCTTCTCGCCGGTGCTGCTCTGCCACGACTGCGGCTGGACGGCGCACTGCGACCGTTGTGACGCACGCCTGATCAGCCACCGGCGCAGCCGCAGCCTGCGCTGCCACCA
>JBFKIN010000212.1:0-5089 GCA_041632255.1 Oceanococcus sp.
GGCGGCGCGCAGCCACAGCGGACCGGGGACGCGGAACAGGGCGCGCATCAGCAGCACCCCGCTCAGGGTCACGATGAAACTCATGGCGCCCTGGGCCAGCCCGGAACGCAGCGCGATCCACTCGCCATGCGGCCAGTTGGCAAACACGCCCCAGCCGCCATAGAAGAGAAAGCCGAGACTCGCCCCACTCAGTCCGTCCATCAGGCTGAACACGCGCTGCCACAGCCCGGAGCCGTTCACGCTCAGGATTCCGGTCGCTCGGCGACAGCGGTGATCACGCCGAAGTAAGGCGCTTGTGATTCTCGCAGGCTCATTTCGCATTCCAGCGTGTTCAGACCGGCGCTCGCAAGCATCTCTTTCAGGCCCTCCGGGGCAAAGCCGAGGTTCACGTGGTCAAAACTGGCCACCGTGGCCTTGTGCTCGTGACTGTTCAGGGTCGATATGATAGCGCGCCCGCCGGGGCGCAACAGCCGGGCCAGTTCGATCAGAGCTTGCTGTGGCTGCGCGCTGTAGGTCAGGGCGTGGAGCAGGAACACGGTGTCGAAGGTGGCGTCGGGCAGGGGCAGGGCATGCATGTCGCCCTGCAGATAGCGGGCCTGGTGAAATGGCGCCAGGCGGCGGGTGCCGGCCGCGACCAGTTTGGGGCTGATGTCCACGCAGGTGATGGACCGGCAGCGCGGCGCCAGCATGGCAGCCAGGACGCCGTCGCCGGCCGCGACGTCAAGCACGTCCCCTAGCGCGATCAGTGGCAGCAGGGCATGGGTGGTGGCCTGCCAGGTCCGGCCGGGCGAATAGTGCAGCTCCATGTGGCCGGCGACCGATTCGGCCCAGGTCTGTTCCGGTTCCCGTCGGCGCAGGACCTGGCGCATCCGTTCGCGGTCACTGTCGATCTGCTCGCCGCTGATGTCGCGGGACAGCCCTTTCCACAGCCGCTGCACGGTGCTGTCCGTTTCCTGGCCGGCGCTGTAGAAGACGGTCGTGCCCTGTCGCCGGTCCGTGACCATGCCGAAATCGCGCAGGCGCGCCAGATGCGTGGACACCCGGCTCTGGGCCAGGCCGGTGATCTCGGTCAGTTCGGCCACGGTCAGCTCCTCGCTTTCGAGCAGCAGCAGCAGGCGCTGCCGGCTGGCATCGGCCAGCAGGCGGCAGAGAGCGGCGCTGTCGGTGATCTGCAGGCTCATGCTCGGGGCTTGTCTCGGTCCAGACGTAGCAGCAGCGGGGGCAGGAACAGGAAGTCTGCCAGAAGGGCCAGGGCAATGGTGATGGCGGTGAGAATGCCCATGTAGGCGGTCAGCTGATAGGCCGACTGGCTGATCGCGAGAAAGCCGCCAAGCAGGATGGCGGAGGTCAGCACCAGAGCCGTGCCCACGGTATCGAAGGCGTAATGGATGGCATGGGGCGGGCTTGCGCCCAGCTCCCTGCGGGCGCGCAGGTACTTGCTCAGGAAATGGATGGTGTCGTCGACCACGATGCCCAGGGTCATGGAGCCAACCACCGCCAGCGAGATGCCCACCTTGCCCACGCTGTAGCCCCAGACACCGAACGCCATCAGCCCGGGCACCAGATTCGGCACCACGCTGATCAGGCCGATGCGTGGCGAGCGCATCAGCACAGCCATCAGGGCCATGATCAGCACGATGGCGACGGCCAGCCCGACCAGCATGCTGTTGAAATTGCGTTCGGAAATCCGCGCGAACATCAGACCCACGCCGACCCCGCCGCTGGGGTCGTAGAAGCCCTCGGGCTGGTTCTGCTGGAGCCAGCGCAGTGCCCGCTCGTTCACTGCCGCCAGCTGGGCCGCCTCGATGGTGTCGAGCAGCACCACGAACAGGGTGTGCTGCTTGTCCGGGTCGAACAGGGTGTTCAGGCTCAGGCCCTGGGGCAGGGACATTTCGTAGAAGAACAGGTACTGCGCCGCCAGCAACCGTTCGTCCGGGATGCGGTCATAGGCGGGGTCGTCGCCGTGCATGGTGCGGTTCAGGCGCCGGTGCAGATCGACGATGCTGATGACCTTGCGCGTTTCGGGCTGGGCCTCGAACCAGTCCTGGAAAGCCTGCAGGCGGCTCAGGAAGGCCGGCTCGTTGATCCCGCCCGGCTCCGGCGCGTGCAGCACGAACTGCAGATTCTGCATGCCGGTGAGGCGCTCGTTGATAAAGTCGGTGGCCTGACGGAAGGGGATGTGCTCGGCGAAGTATTCGGCGTAGTTGTCGCCGAAGCGGTTGTGAACGATGCCAGCCGTCAACAGGGCAATGACCAGGCCGCCGCCCCAGAGCAGGGGTGTCTGGCGGCGGATGGTGAATTCGGCAAAGCGCTGCGGCCAGATCCCCGAAACCGGCCGGGCACGCACCTTGACCGGCAAGAGCATGATCAGCGCGGGCAGGGTGAACAGCGAGGCGACCAGCGCGACGAGAACCCCGGCCGCGACGATGTTGCCGAGATCGCGAAAGGGCGGGGAGTCCGCGAACTCCAGCGACAGGAAGCCGATCGCGGTGGTGACGCTGGTCAGGAAAACCGGCGCCGTGTTGATGCGCAGGCTTTCCAGCAGGGCGGCCCGCTTGTCGTCACCGGCGTTGATCCGCTTCTGCCAGCTCACCAGCAGATGCACGCAGTCGGCCACCGCAAGCGTGGTGACGATCAGGCCGCTGGCCAGCGAGGCGGCGGTGAGCACGATGCCGAGGTGGCCGGCGATGCCGTAGGCCGAGAGCGAGGAAATGAAGATCACCGCCAGGGTCAGCAGGGCCGGCAGCAGGGCGCGGAAGTAGGCGGTGAGACCCACCAGCACCAGCAGATAGGTGAGCGGGAACAGGTGGCGCAGGTCGTGGTCGGTGGTCTGGGCCATTGCGTCGTTGAGCATCACCACGCCGCTGGCATGGAAGGCCAGATCCGGGTAACGCTGCTCGAAGTCCTGGAACAGGGCCCGGACCGCGTTGGCCACTTCGGGCACCTCGGCCTCGAGGTCGCGGTGCGGCAGCGGGGTGTTCACCACCACCGCTGCGACGGTCCCGTCGCGCGAGACGAAACGGTCCACCAGTTCCGCCGAGTTCAGCGCCTTGCGCCGGATCTGCTGCGCCTGCTCCGTCGTGATCGGCCCATCGGGCACCAGCGCTTCGACGATGATGTCGTCGCCCTCGGCCCGGCTGTCCTGATGGTTGGCCAGCGACTGGGAGCGCAGCGCGTAGGGCAGGGTCCAGCCGGCCTCGGTGAATTCGCGCAGCGCTTCCAGCTTGCGCGGCTCGAACATGTCGCCACTGCGCGCCTGCAGGGCGATGATCAGGGTTTCCTTCTGCTCGAACTGGTGTTCGATTTGCTCGAAGGCCCGCAGCTCCGGGTTGTTCGGGCCGAAATAGGCCCGGTAGTCGGTGGTCGAACTCAGGTGCCGGGTGCCGGACAGGGCGCCGAGCAGGAACAGCAGGGTCAGCAGCAGCACCCACCAGGGGTGTGCCAGGGTCCAGCGATGAAGGCTTGCCATGATCCAGGGCTTTCGGAAACTGGCGGCATTGTAGCGACGTGTGGCCCCGGCGGCAGAAACGCGCGGCGCGGCTTGGCGGACCGGCCCGGTGCCGCGCGTTCAGGCGGCGCCGGGCCAGTGGGGCCTACATCTCCAGGGACAGGCCCGCGCGCAGATGCATGCCGGGCAGCGGATAGCTGGCGACCTGTCCGGTGAAACCGTCCTCGAAACCGATGGCGGCGTATTCGCGGTCCAGGGCATTGAGCAGCTTGAGGTGCAGCTGCAGTCCCTGGCGCCGCCAGCGGGCCGCCAGATTCACGACGCCGTAGCCGGGCAGGGCCGCCGCCGAGGCGTCGGTGTCGCCGCCGGCCAGCCGGTCGGAGGCCGCCTGCAGCTGGGCCTGCAGATGCCAGCCCGCGCCGGCGTCCAGATTCACCGCCAGCTGGCCGTGCTGATCGGCGACCAGCGGGATGCGGTTGCCGCCGCGCAGGCTGGCGTCGACCAGGCTGTAGGCCAGATCCAGGCTCAGGCGTGGCAGCAGGGCCCAGTGCAGCGTGACATTGAGGCCTTCCCGGGTGGTGCGGTCCAGGTTGGTGTTGGCGAAGCTGGCCGGGTCGTAGACAATTTCATTGTCCAGCGCCAGCCGGTACAGCAGCACCGAGCCCTGCAGACCGCCGCGGGCCAGCCGCAGGCCCAGCTCGAGGTTGTCGCCGGTCTGCGGCTGCAGGGCGATGGAGTCGGGGGTGAAACCCGAGCCGAAGTATTCGTCCACCTTGGGGTAGCGCAGCACCTGATCCCAGTTGGCGCTGAGCCACAGGCCCCGGTTCGCCTGCCAGACCAGACCCGCCGCCCCCAGGGTTTCCGTATGGCGGTAATCGCGTCCCTGTGGCAGGACGCCAAAGGGGCCCGGGTCGCTGATGCGGTCCTTGATGCGCGAATGACGTGCGCTGAGGCTGAGGTCCAGTCTCGCCGGCAGGGGCAGCAGGGCGGTGAGGTAGAGGTCGTCGACGCTCTGCTCATTGCGCTGCTCGCCGAACTGCGACACCAGCCGGTAATCCGCCCGCTGCAGGTCGCTGCCCAGCGCCAGGTGGCCGTCACGTTCGCCGGCGCGGTAGCGCCAGGTCCACTGCGGGTTGAAGCTGTCGACAGTCCGGTCCTGGGTCGCCGGCTCGGACGCGAAACCGCGGAAGCTGATCTGGAAGCGGCCGTTCACATCGTGCCGGGCGGCGCGGCCGTCGAACTGCCAGTCCTCCCCGAGCTCCGCGCGCAGGCCGGCGGCCAGACGGAAGGTATCCACCGAAGAGAAATCCCCGGAGAAGTCCGCGGCCGACTGACGGCGGTCGGCGTCGGCTTCGGCCGGAAACAGGCCACCGGGCACCTCCAGATGCTCGTCGCTGCCGTCGACGCGCAGCCAGCCCTGCGCCAGCGTGCCCTGGATGCGGGCCTCCAGGCTGCCGGTCTGACGGTCCAGCGCGTTGTTGTCGCGATAGTTGTCGGCCGTCCGGGTGCTGCCGCGGAGCGTGATCTGCCACAGTTCGTTGCCCGCGCTGCTGCGTCCCTGCACATCCACCAGATCGAACTCGCCGCGCTCGAAGCGCAGGCCCTCAGCCGCTGTTTGCCGGCTGACGATATGGATCACCC
>JBFKIN010000213.1:0-5072 GCA_041632255.1 Oceanococcus sp.
CCCCGCTCGCCCCCACCCCAGCAAGGCCGGGCAGATCACTCTCGCTTGTCACGCTCCCGGCCGGCACGCCCCATCACATAGCCCAGACCGACCAGCACGATGATCACGATCAGCCAGCCCAGGAGCATGAACCATCCGTGACCACCGCCCATCCAACCGTGCATGAATGCATCCATGTCGCTTCTCCTTGCTGTGTGCGCCAGCCATGCGCGTCGGACCGGCTGCCGGCCGCAATCTCGCACCTCTCGCACCTCGCGTCCGGGCTATCGAGACCATCCCGCGCTTCGCTGGCGTGGACCCGGCCGGTCAGAGATTCAACGGCCTTTGCCGGGGGGGCCGTAACGTCGGATGGCCGTGACATCCTGCAGCGCTTCGGTCTGAGCCTGAACGTGGGCCATCATCTGATTCATCATGTCGTGCATATGCTGATTGCAGTGCGGCTTGTCGCCTGCATCCCGATGCTTTCTTTGCATTTTTTCCATCATCGTGCGCATTTGCTCGCCGTGTTGTCGCATCAGTGCCTGGCGTTCATCAAGGGTCCTTGCTTTCTGCAGCCTGTGCATGGTGTGCCGCATCTGCTGCATTTCAGGCGACATGCCCATGGTGCCATCGGAATGCTCAGCGCCATCGGCGGACGCGTATCCGTCGTGTTTATGCTCGGCCAGTGCGACACCCGCGACCAGCGTGTGCCCAACCAGAACCGCGACAAGAATCCTTTTTTTCACCGGGCTTATCCTCACCAAAACAAACAGGGCTGGCCAGGACCATCCTTCCTCAATTCAAGAATGAAAATCGGACCCGACGCGGATGAGCGTGGAGGAACCCCGAGCCTCGCGCACTGATCCATGTCAATCGTTCCCAGCAAGGGCTACAGAGGGGCTCAAGCCCAGGCCTGGGACACGGGCCATTGCATTTGAGGGCAGAAAGAAGATTCGAAGCGGACCGCCCCTGACCGGCAGGCTTCGGAATGAAGCTGTGGCGTCAGCCGGATCGACTGCCCGCCCCATCGACCGACCAGATGGCAGGGCCGCCATCCGGAATCTGGACCTGAACCGAGACCCCCGCAGAACACCCGCAGGTATTGATGGACACCAAGCTGGGACCACCTCGTCGATCCATTCCCCACCGTACAAACCCCCGGTAGCGCGGAGCTTCTCGTTTGTGGGGGAAAGGGTGGGATGGCCTCGCTGCGCTCGCGTCGATCGGCCATCCTGCCGATCGATCGAACCCCGGTGGGCCCGTCCACACTCCCACACCGTCACAAACAAAAAACCCCGCTGGCGCGGGGCTTTTAGTTTGTGGCGGAGAGGGTGGGATTCGAACCCACGGTACGCACGAGGCGTACACTTGATTTCGAGTCAAGCCCGTTCGACCACTCCGGCACCTCTCCTGATGTGGTCTCTGCGACGACGCGCAGGGCGCGCAAGTTTACGGGAGTCGGCGCCGCTTTCCAATGCCGTCGCGCCGCTCCGCACGACAGCAGACTACAATTGGCGGATGTTGCCCGTCCGTCTCGCCATCACGTGTCGGTAGCACTGCGACGCGCTCTGGGGCGCACGCTGGTGCTGACCCTGTTCGCGCTGGAACTGGCGCTGCTGAGCACCTGTTCGCCGCCGATCCCCAAGCTGGAGCAGATTCAGCGCCTGGGCGTGCTCAAGGTCGCCACCATCAACAGCCCGACCACCTATTACAAGTCGGGCGATGGCGAGGTCGGATTCGAATATGACCTGGCGCGGCGTTTCGCACGCGAACTGGGGGTGCGTCTGGACCTGCGCGTGGTGGATTCGGCTCAGGCGGCGCTCGACGCCGTGTCGGCCCAACGGGTGCATATGGCGGCGGCCAATCTGAGCATCACCGACCAGCGCGCACGCAACATCCTGTTCACCCCCGCCATCCGCGAAGTCACGCCTAAACTGGTCTATCACATGAACAGCGGCAGACCGCGATCGCTGGATGAACTGGATGAGCCTGTTCGCGTGCCCGCCAATTCCGCTCATCTGGAACTGCTCAGGCACTTGCGTGAACGCCACCCGAGCCTGCGCTGGGAAGCGATGGAAGATGTCAGTTCCGAGGATCTGCTGGTCGCGGTGGGCGAAGGCCGCCACAAGTTCGCCGTTGGCGATTCCGACCTGATCGCCATGACGGCGCGGTATCACCCGCGCCTGCTGGAGGTCTTCGACCTGAGTGAGCCGGTCCGGAAATCCTGGGCCTTCCGTCATCACCGGGACTCCAGCCTTTACAACGCCGCAACCCGTTTCATCACCGAGATGCACGGTGACGGCTCACTGGACAAGCTGGTGGACCGCTATTTCGGTCACGTCGACCGCATGGATTTCGTCAGCAGCCGGACCCTGGCTCAACACCTGGATGAACGACTGCCGAAATTTCGCGCCATGTTTGAGGCGGCGGGCCGCGAATCAGGCCTCGACTGGCGACTGCTCGCCGCGATCAGCTATCAGGAGTCGCACTGGGACCCCAAGGCGCGCAGCGTCACCGGGGTGCGTGGTCTGATGATGCTGACCCGCGCGACCGCGCGCTTCGTCAATGTCAGCCGGCGCACGGACCCGCAACAGAGCATCGAAGGCGGAGCCCGCTATTTCCGCTATCTGCTCGACCGCCTGCCGGACGAGGTGCCCACGCCCGACCGCATCTGGATGACGCTGGCGGCCTACAACCTGGGCTACGGCCACCTTCAGGACCTGCGTGAACTCACCAGGAAGCGCGGCGGCAATCCGAACAGCTGGATCGACGTGCGCAGCAATCTGCGCCTGCTCACCCAGCGCAAGTGGTACCAGCAGACCCGCTATGGCTACGCACGCGGCAATGAGGCGGAGGTCTATGTCGGCAATGTGCGGACCTATCTGGATGTACTGACCTGGATGACCAAACAGGAGGGCGACCAGGACAAGGTCGATCTGGCCGCTCCGCGAAAGGCGGCGCCCCGCCCGACGCCACCCACCGCCCTGGAGTTTGAACTGCCGGTGTTGTAGCCGCGCCGGCTTTGCAAGGATAATCGCGGCCCGATTCGCCTTCTGCGAGCCCAGGTCGTCATGAGTCAGTACGTCTTCAGCATGAACAAGGTGGGCAAGATCGTCCCGCCGAAAAAGCAGATCCTGCGGGACATCTCCCTGTATTTCCTGCCCGGCGCCAAGATCGGCGTGCTGGGCTACAACGGAGCCGGCAAATCCACCCTGCTGCGCATCATGGCCGGGGTGGACAAGGACTTCATTGGCGAGGCCCGTCCCCAGCCCGGGATTCACATCGGCTACCTGCCCCAGGAACCGCAGCTGGACGAAGCCAAGGACGTGCGCGGCAATGTCGAGGAAGGCGTCGCCGCGATCAAGGGGCTGCTCACCCGCTTCGACGAAGTCAGCAACGCGATGGCCGACCCGGATGCGGACTTCGAGGCCCTGATGGCCGAACAGGGTGAATTGCAGGACAAGATCGAGGCGGTGGACGGCTGGGAACTGGACCGCAAGCTGGATCAGGCCGCCCACGCCCTGAACCTGCCGGCCTGGGACGCCGACGTCGGCACCCTGTCAGGCGGCGAACGCCGCCGCGTGGCGCTCTGCCGCCTGCTGCTGTCCGAGCCCGACATGCTGCTGCTGGACGAACCGACCAACCATCTGGATGCCGAATCGGTGGCCTGGCTGGAGAGCTTTCTCTGCGACTTCAAGGGCACCGTCGTGGCGGTCACCCATGACCGTTACTTCCTCGACAACGCCGCCGGCTGGATCCTGGAACTGGACCGTGGTCACGGGATTCCCTGGGAGGGCAACTACTCTTCCTGGCTGGAGCAGAAGGAAAAGCGCCTGGCCCAGGAAGAAAAAGGCGAGGCGGCACGTCAGAAGGCGATGGCCGAGGAACTGGAGTGGGTCCGCAGCAATCCCAAGGGCCGTCAGTCCAAGAGCAAGGCGCGACTGCGTCAGTTCGAGGAACTGCAGTCGCAGGAGTACCAGCGCCGCAATGAAACCCGCGAGATCTACATCCCGCCGGGGCCGCGACTGGGCGAACTGGTGTTCGAGGTGGACAACATCTCCAAGTCCTATGGCGACCGGGTGCTCTACCAGGACGTCAGCTTCAAGGTGCCGCGTGGCGCGATCGTCGGCATCGTCGGCCACAACGGTGCCGGCAAGACCACCCTTTTCCGCATGCTCACCGGGCAGGAGCAGCCGGATTCCGGCGAGATCCGGGTCGGCGAAACGGTGGACATCGCCTATGTCGACCAGAGCCGTGATGCGCTGGACGGCAACAAGACCGTCTGGGAGGAAATTTCGGACGGGCAGGACATCATCCAGGTGGGCAACTATGAGGTGGCTTCCAGAGCCTACTGCGGCCGCTTCAACTTCAAGGGCTCGGATCAGCAGAAGCGGGTCGGCGAGCTGTCCGGCGGCGAGCGCAACCGCCTGCACCTGGCCAAGCTGCTGCGGGCCGGCGGCAACGTGCTGCTGCTTGACGAACCGACCAACGACCTCGACGTGGAAACCCTGCGCGCCCTGGAAGAGGCCTTGCTGGAATTCCCCGGCTGCGTGATGGTGATTTCACACGATCGCTGGTTCCTGGACCGCATCAGCACCCACATTCTCGCGGTCGAGGACGATGGCAGCGTGGTTTTCCACGAGGGCAACTGGCAGGACTACGCGGAGGACCACCTCAAGCGCAAGGGCGTGGAAGCCGGCCCCAGCGACAAGGTCCGCCGCCGCAAGCTGAGCTGAGCAGGCATCCCGCCGGACCACCTGTGCGCCCACAGCAGGCAGGGCACGGCAAGCGGCCACGACCGCGTCAATTTTTCGACTGCGACCTAAGAAATTGCCACACACAGCCCCGTTGGGGCGGGCTATGCTCGGCTACTGGCCTGAAGGGAATGCCACATCATGCTGAAAGCCTTGCATCTGTTTCTGCTGGGCGCGGCCGGCGCCGGCCTGCTGCCGCTCAACAGCTTCGCCGAGGAAGCGCCGCTGCGCGACGTGGTCGTGGTCGGCAACAACTGGGATGGCACTGCCCACGTCTTCGACCCGGAAACTTTCCGGATTCTCAAGCACATCAACATCGTGCCCGACCGCGCCGAGCGC
>JBFKIN010000214.1:0-5048 GCA_041632255.1 Oceanococcus sp.
CGGCACCCAGACGAAGGTGCCCTGCGGCGTGCCGAGGCTACCGCGCGTGTTGCCGGTGCCGAACAGCGGCACCTTGGAGATTTCGCGGTCGCCGGCGAAGACCTCCTCGTCGTTGGCGTAGTTCAGGTCCAGGAAGACCGAGGTCTTGCCGATCACCGAGCCCCAGGAGATGTTCAGGTTCTCGCGCAGGCCGTCGCCCTCGGACAGGAAGCCGCCGATCTGGCCACGCAGTTCCAGGCCGTCGAAGTCCTTCCGGGTGATGATGTTGATCACACCGGCGATGGCATCGGAGCCGTAGGTGGTGGAGGCGCCGTCCTTCAGGACGTCGATGCGCTCGATGATGGAGACCGGGATGGTGGTCAGGTCTACCGAGGAGGTGGACAGCGAGCGCAGGCCGTTGACCCAGCGGCGACCGTTGACCAGCACCAGCACGCGCTGCGAGCCCAGGTTACGCAGGTCAATTTCGACCGCGCCGGTACCACCGTTGTTGAAGGCGGTGCCCAGGGCGGAACCGGCCACCGGCAGATCCTGCAGGAGATCACCCAGCGAGGTGACCCCGCTGCGCTCGATCATGTCGCGGTCGACGGTCAGAACGGGGTTGGCCGTCTCGAAATCGGTCCGCTTGATCCGGGAGCCCGTGACTTCGATACGATCCAGCGCAACGGCTTGGCTCGGGGCATCCGCTTCCAGTTCCTGCTCATCAAGCGGGATCGAGTCGTAGACGTCCGCCTCGTCCTGCGCCTGCAGCGCCAGCGGCGTCAGCAGAAAGCCAAACATCAGGCCGCGCAGCAGCGGCGCAGCATCCACAGTCTTTTTCAACATCGTATTCCCCAACATGCCTGGCGCACGCAGTGCGTGCGCCGGCCATACGTTCCAAGGTCCTTGTCTGCCGCGTCGGCAATGTCCATCACCCGGTGGTTTCACGCCGTCAGGGCGCCCATCCTGCAGACAGGGGCGCAATGATACGCGATGCCGAGCTCTGCGGCTTGTTGGGTCACACGGACGGCGTCAGTGAAGGGTTCCCTCGCCGAAAAAAGTTCCGGCGCCGAACCCGTCCACCGCCCCGCAGGCGGATCAGAAGCCGCCGCCTATCACCAGCTCGTCCAGAGGTTTGCGCACCCTGGGCTTGCAGTCGCGCTCGGCCAGTTCCTCGCTGGGCGCCGGACCACCGGCGTAGCCGATCGCCAGCGCGGTGAAAGGCTGCAGATCGCCGATGTCGAACCGGTCGCGCACCTTCTGCGCATCAAAGCCGATCATCTGGTGCACCGACAGGCCCCGATGCGTGGCCTCGAAACTCAGGCTGGCCGAAGCGGCCCCCAGATCATGCTCCGCCGCGACATTGGGCTTGCCGTTATGCTCGAAATCGCGCCGGATCAGCCCGACAGCCAGAACCGGCGCCTGATGGGCCCAGGCCTGATTGGCGGGCACCAGCGCGTCGTGGATGCTTTGCCAGGCCTGCTGGCTTCGGCCCTTGACGCCCACGATATAGCGCCAGGGCTGGGCGTTATAGGAGGACGCCGCCCAGCGAGCCGCTTCGAACAGGGCCATGAGATCGGCCGCACCCACAGTTCGGGCGGGGTCGAAGCTGTACGGGCTGAAACGGCGGGTCAGCTGCGTGCTGATCGGCTCCTTGGGGCTGGCGACGATGCTCATGGCAATGCTCCTGTCTGTTCTGATAGCCGCATTTAACTATTGATCCAGTCGATGGAAAAGCGGATTATTTCGCAATGAATGATCGCCTGGATCGATAGATGAACCGAGCACCACGGATCACGCTGGAGCAGTGGCGCGCCCTGCTCGCAGTGGTGGACGAAGGCGGCTACGCCCAGGCGGCAGAGGCCCTGCACAAGACCCAGTCCAGCATCAGCTACGCCATACACAAGCTGGAGGACCTGCTGGGGGTGCAGGTGCTGGAGGTGCGCGGGCGCAAGGCCCACCTCACCGACACCGGCGCCATGCTGGTGCGCCGCGCCCGCCTGCTGCTTGAGGAGGCCGGTGAACTGGAAGCCGCTGCGGGGCGCCTGGCCGGCGGCTGGGAAGCCGAGGTGCGGCTGGCCGTGGATCACCTGTTCCCGCAGACCTGTCTGTTCCAGGCGCTGGACCAGTTCTCGGCCCAGGCGCCGCAGACCCGCATCCAGCTTTACGAAACGGTGCTCGCAGGCAATGAAGAAGCCCTGCTGGAAGGCCAGGTCGACCTGGCCATCACGCCCGTCGTCCCGGTGGGCTTTCTCGGTGATGTGCTGTTGCCGGTGCGCTTCGTGGCGGTGGCCCATCCGGAGCATCCGCTCCACGCCCTGGACCGCGAGCTGGGCTACGAGGATCTGCGCGCCCACCGGCAACTGGTCATCCGCGATTCGGCTCAGCGCATGAATCGCGACGCCGGCTGGCTCGCGGCGGAACAGCGCTGGACGGTCAGCCACATGGCCAATTCGATCCGCGCCGTGAGTCTGGGCCTGGGCTTTGCCTGGTTTCCGGAACACGCCATCGTGGACGAACTGGCGGATGGCCGGCTCAAGCCGCTACCCCTGCGTGAGGGCGGCCATCGCCATGCGCAGCTGCATCTGGTCTATGCCGATCGCGACTACGCCGGGCCGGCCACCCGGGCGCTGGCCGATCTGCTGTGGCAGGTGGTCCCTGACGGGCATGACGACGCATGAGTCAGAAACCGCCACTTCTGAGCGCGCGCCAGCTGGAACTTGTCACCGGCGCGCACTGTGATCTGGAGCTCGCGGCGGGCGAAATCCACTGCATCAGCGGCGCCAGTGGCAGCGGCAAGACCCTGCTGTTGCGCGCGCTGGCGGACCTGGATGAAACCCCCGGCGAAGTCTGCCTGCGAGGACAGGCGCGGGAGAGCTATCGACCCGAGGACTGGCGGCGTCAGGTGATGCTGAGCCCGGCCCAGCCTCGCTGGTGGTTTGGCAGCGTGGCGGAGCATCTGGACGGCGACATCGGCGACTGGCCATCCGCGCTGCGCCTGGACGCGGCCCGCCTGGACGCCCCGCTCGGCCAGTTGAGTACCGGGGAGCAGTCCCGCTGCGGCCTGTTGCGCGCGCTGAGCCACGGACCGACCGTGCTGTTGCTGGACGAGCCGACGGGCGCGCTGGATCCGAAGGGCGTGCGCGCGGTGGAATCCCTGCTGCGGAACTGGCTCGAGGGCGAAGGCCCCAAGGGCCACGGGGACACGCGAGGCGAACAGGACCGCCTCGAGCGCGCCATCGTCTGGATTACTCATGATGAGGATCAGATCGAGCGGGTGGCCACGCGGCACTGGCGAATGGAACACGGCGAAGGCCTGATCGCGGCATGACGGACAACACGGTCGCAGCCCTGACGCCCCTGGACCTCGCGCTGGCTTCCGTGCTGGTTCTGGCACTGGCCGGCCTGAGCTGGCGGCTGCGCCTGGGCGTGCAGCAGCAGTTGCTGATAGCCGCGGCACGCACGGTGGTACAACTGGGCCTGATCGGCCTCGTGCTCAAGGCCCTGTTCGAGGATCTGCACCCGGTCTTCCTGCTGCCGGTGAGCCTGCTCATGCTGCTGGCCGCGGGCCGCGAGGTGATCGCGCGCCAGAGCCAGCGGGTGCAGCGTGGCTTTCTGCTGGGCACCAGCGCCATGTTCGTGTCCTCGTTCAGCATCACGCTGCTGGCCCTGCTGGTGGTGGTCCAGCCGGAGCCCTGGTACCGCCCTCAGTACGCCATCCCCCTGCTGGGCATGATGCTGGGCAACACCATGACCGGCATCACCGTGGGCATGGAGCGTCTCACCACCAGCCTGAAACGGGAGAAGGACCAGATCGAGCAGCGGCTGATGCTGGGCGGGACGGCGAAACAGGCCCTGGAACAACCCATGCGTGATGCGGCGCGCGCCGGGATGATCCCGATCATCAACTCCATGGCCGCGGCCGGCATCGTCAGTCTGCCAGGCATGATGACCGGCCAGATTCTCGCCGGCACGCCGCCGGTGATGGCCGTGAGCTATCAGATCCTGATCATGTTCATGGTCAGCGCGGGCACCGGCTTCGGCACCCTGCTCGCCCTGCGCCTGACCGCCAGGCGCCTGTTCGACAAGCGCGACCGGCTGCGTCTGGAACGATTGATCGGCGACGTTGAGTAGCCACGACGCCCGTCCTGAACGATTGATCGGCGAGGTGGAGGAGCTGCGACGCCCGTCCTGAGTGCCTGACCGGAACCCGGCTTCAGATGTCGCGCAGCTCGCGCGGGAGGTCGAAAAAGTCGACCTTGCCGGTTTCCATCTCGTATTCCGCCCCGACGATGGCCAGTTTGCCCTCCTCGATCAGGCTTTCGAGTATGCGGGATCCGGATTTGAGCTTCTGAACCGAAGCCCGCACGTTGGCGCGCACGGCCGCCCCCATCAGCTTGCCCGGATCCTCCCAGGGGCCGCGCTCCATCAGGGCCTCTATCGCCGGCTGGATGTAATCCACGATGGTGCGGATATGGCTGGACATGCCCCGGTCGGGCTTGTTCATTTCGCCCAGAGTGGCGGACACCGCACCGCAGCTCCCGTGCCCCAGGACCACGACCAGCGGAGTGTTGAACTGGGTGGCGGCAAACTCGACGCTGCCGATCTGGGTCGGCGCCACGATATTGCCGGCGACCCGGATCACGAACAGGTCGCCCAGCCCCTGATCAAAGACGATCTCGGCCGGCACCCGCGAATCGGAGCAGCCCAGCACGATGGCGAAGGGCGACTGACCATCGGTCAGATCGGCCGGCATGCGCTTGTCCTGGCGCTGACGCTTGCTCTCGACGAAACGGCGATTGCCTTCCTGCAGCCGTTCGAAGGCTCGGATCCATTCTGGCATGGCGGACTCAGGTGGTGATGCGGGAGAGTTTTTTCAGCCAGCGCTCGGACTTTTCCTCCTGCACCTTGCGCTCGCGGGCATCCTTCATCTTGCCTTTGATCTGCTTCGCTTTCTCGGCCGCCGCGCTGGCATCCGCCTCGGTGACTTCGCCGGCCTTTTCGCCGTTGAGATCAAGCCGCGCTGCACCGGCCTTGAGACAGAGCTGGTAGCCGAAGGCGCCCGTGTACCA
>JBFKIN010000215.1:0-5026 GCA_041632255.1 Oceanococcus sp.
CATGGGCCTGATCGTTCTCGCGCTGTGCGCCCAGCAGGCCGACCAGAACCTGGTCGCAGCGCTGGTGCTCGGCTTCACCGTTTCGCGCCTGCTCCACCCGCTGGGCATGCTGGGGACGGCCTTCTGGGCGCGCCGGCTGGGTGCAACGCTGAGCTACCTGGCCGAGGCCATCGGCGCCATCGCTGCTTTGGCGATCGCGCTGTCCTGAGGCTCGCCTCCCGCATACCTTCCCCCGCCATCGGCTGCGCGGGGGCTGGCGAAGCATCGGTCCGCGCAGCTTTCGCGCCCCCCCAAAAACCCTCATTCCGGGGCATTGGCCTCTCGCCTGCCCGGGCCGGCTACCGCCTAGGCCAGTCGAGCGCCCAGACCGACAAGCCGACGCACCAGCGCTTGGTATCCCTCGGGACTGACCCGTGACATCCAGTCGATTACCCGCGCATCCGGCCCGATCAGTACGCGCCTGGCATCGCGGCGCACGCCGGCCAGAATCACCTGCGCGGCCTTGTCCGCGCTGGTCATGAACAGCCGCTCGAACCGGGCCTTGCCTTCGCGCTCGTCATGCCCGATCAGCTCCTTCATCTCGCTGGAGAAACGTGCCGTACGGGCGATGTTGGTCTTGATGCCGCCGGGGTGCACACAGGTCGCCGAGACTGGCGCGCCACTCATCTCCAGTTCCTGGCGCAGCGCCGCGGTGAAGCCGCGCACGGCGAACTTGCTGGCGTTGTAGACCCCCTGGCTGGGCACGGCAATGAGACCGAACACGCTGGAGATGTTCACCACATGCCCTTCGCCGGAAGACTTGAGCAGCGGCAGGAAGGCCTTGGTGCCGTAGACCACGCCCCAGAAATTGATGTTCATCAGCCATTCGAAGTCCTCGTAGCTGGTGCCTTCGATGCTGCTGCCCAGGGCGACGCCGGCGTTGTTGAAGATCAGGTTCACCTGTCCGTGTTCGGCGGCGGCCTCATCGGCCCAGGCGTAGACCGCCTCGCGCTCGGCCACGTCCAGCTGCCGTGAACTGCAGCGCACGCCGCACTCGGACACGGCCGCCACGGTCTCGGCCAGACCATCGGCATTCACGTCGGACAGGGCCAGATGGCAGTTCTGCCGGGCCAGCGACAGCGCCAGGCTGCGGCCGATACCGGAGCCGGCGCCAGTGATGGCAGCGACCTTGTTGTCGAAGGACTTCATCGAGGAATCTCCTGGGTTCAGGCGGCGTATTGTGCCGCCAGTTCCTCGATCCTGCTCAGCTGGTGCCGATTGTCGTGGTCCCAGGGATGGAAGCCCGGGCGGAAATAGTCCAGGTAGGCGCGGAACGAGGTGCTGAGCACGCCGTGGCGACCGAAGAGGTTGCGCAGGCCGGCCATCCAGTCCCTGCGATCCAGCGCCCGGTCCGACTTCGCCACATTGAGCAGGTAGACCGGGGTGAAGATGCTCCACAGGATCACGGTTGCCATCAGCATGCTGCTGACGCGCACTGCGTAGCCGCGCAGCGGCTTGCCTTCGAAAGCCTTGACGAAGACGTCATAGGCCACCGCCTTGTGCTCGGTTTCCTCCAGCGCGTGCCAGTTCCAGATCGCGGCGAAGCGCGGGTCGGCGCCCTCGATGATCTGCGGGTTCTCGAGCAGGGCGTTGGCCAGGATCGCGGTGTAATGCTCCAGCGCGATGGTCGCGCCCAGACGCAGGGACGGCGGAAGACGCTTGGCCGTTTCGAGCACCTGATGGACGAACTGCTCCGGTCCTTTGACCGCATAACCGGCCGCCGCATAGGCCGCGTTGTAGTCCTCGTGCTCACGCCCGTGCATCGCTTCCTGGCCGATGAAGGCCCGGATCTCTTCCAGCAGCTGCTCGTCGCCGATCACACCCTTATCCCGGTAGTGACGCACGGCGTCGATGAAGAAGCGCTCCCCCACCGGAAACAGCAGGGACAGGGTGTTCATGAAATGGGTGGTGTTGCGGACGGGATTCCAGCTGTCGATCTTCCCGGCCGGCAGACTGAATTTCAAATCTCGACGAATCGGTTGCATCGGCTTTCTCCGTGATTATTGCGCCATTAATTAATGGCACGTTATATTGTGTGCCGTCAACCCCGGAAAGGACCAGCGCATGAGCTTGCAGACCACCGACATCGCCATCATCGGCACCGGCTTCGCCGGCCTGGGCATGGCCATCCGCCTGCAGCAGGCCGGCCGGCGCGATTTCGTCATCCTGGAAAAGGCCGACGAGGTCGGCGGCACCTGGCGGGACAACAACTACCCCGGCTGTGCCTGCGACGTGCAGTCGCACCTTTACTCCTTCTCCTTCGAGCCGAACCCCGACTGGTCGCGCCTGTTCGCGCCGCAGGCCGAAATCCTGGGCTATCTGCAGGGCTGCGCGCGCAAGCACGCGCTGTATCCAAAGATCCGCTTCCACAGCCCGGTCACCGGCGCCCGCTGGGACGAGAACAGCGCGCTATGGACGCTGGACGGCGAACAGGGGCCACTGCTCAGGGCGCGCATCGTGATCACCGGCCTGGGCGGCCTGTCGCGACCCAGCATCCCGGAGATTCCGGGGCTTGAGGACTTTGCCGGCGAGGCCTTTCACTCCCAGCAATGGCGGCATGATCTGGAGTTGCGGGGCCGGCGCGTAGCGGTGATCGGCACCGGCGCCTCCGCCATCCAGTTCGTGCCGCAGATCGCCCCACAGGTGGAGCGGCTGGATCTGTACCAGCGCACACCGCCGTGGATTCTGCCCAAGCCCGACCGCCTGATCGGACTGGCCGAACGGCAGCTGTTCCGGCGTCTGCCGCAGACGCAGAAGGCCCTGCGCACGGGGCTGTACTGGCAGATGGAGGCCCGCGCCGTCGGCTTCGTGATCGACCCCCGCCTGATGGCCCTGCCCGAGCGCTGGGCGCGCAATCACCTGCGCCGGCAGGTGCCCGATGCCGCCCTGCGCCGCCGGCTGACGCCCGACTACACCATCGGCTGCAAGCGCATCCTGATCTCCAACGACTACTACCCGGCGCTGACCCGCCGCAATGTCGACGTGCTGGATTGCGGGATCCGCCGGATCACCGACCGGGGCATCATCGGCCGGGACGGCAGGCTGCGCGAGGTCGACACCATCATTTTCGGCACCGGCTTCGCCGCCACCGACCCGATCGGCGGAACCCGGGTGACCGGCCGTGCCGGGGCCGACCTGCGCCAGACCCTGGATCGCACCGGCACCCAGGCCTACAAGGGCACCAGCATCGCCGGCTTCCCCAACCTGTTCATGCTGACCGGCCCAAATACCGGCCTGGGCCACAACTCCATGGTCTACATGATCGAATCGCAGATCGACTATGTGCTCAAGGCCCTGGAGGCGATGCAGCGGCGCGCGCTGCGTGCGGTGGACGTGAAGGCCTCGGTGCAGAGCCGATTCAATGCCGCGCTGCGCGGCAAGCTTGATCGCTCGGTGTGGTCCGCGGGCGGCTGCCGCAGCTGGTACCTGGACGCGCAGGGCCGCAACGTCACGCTGTGGCCGGACTTCAGCTTCAAGTTCCGCCTGCTGACCCGGCAGTTCCGGCTGGCCGACTACCACCTCGACCCGGCGCCCCGCCCCGCGCCGGAATGGTCTCCCGCCAGTGCCTGAGTCCTCGTTGCGCGGCCGTGCCGGTGCAGTTGGCCGCGCTTGCCACGTACCCCTATCATAGGCGGATGGCACCCCGACGAAGTACCCGGGTTCCCAAGCTCCCGGATCCCACGCCTGGCAGCACCGGCAAGGAATACAGCATCGACGAACTGGCCTGGACGGTCGGCGCCACCGTGCGCAATGTCCGCTCCTACCAGGAGCGCGGCCTGTTGCCGCCACCGGAGAAGCGCGGCCGCACCGGCATCTACACCGACGCCCACCTGGCCCGCCTGCGCCTGATCAACCGCCTGCTTGAGCGCGGCTACACCCTGCAGAGCATCGGCGAGCTGATCCAGGCCTGGCAGGAAGGTCGCGACCTGGCCGACCTGATGGGCCTGGAGGACGCGGTCACCCGCCCCTTCGTCGAGGAAATCCCTGACTTCGTCAGCCGCGCCGATCTGATCAAGCGCTTCAGGCGCTTTTCACCGGCTCTGATCAAGCAGGCCGTCGAACTGGGCATCCTGGTGCCCGAGGGCCGCGACCGCTTCCGCGTGCCCAGCCCCCGCCTGCTGCACGCGGGCCAGGAACTGAGCGAGATCGGCATTCCGCTGGACAAGCTCTTCACGGTGGTCGGGCGCCTGCGCAACAACGTCGAGCTTGTCGCGGAACTGCTGGTCCAGCTGGTGGCCGAATATGTCTTTGACCGGCACTGGAAGGACAAGCTGCCGCCCAAGGAAGACGTCGGCAAACTGGCCGACGTGATCTGGCGCCTGCGCCCGCTGGTCGAGATGGCAGTGCAGCCCGAAGTCGCACGGGCGATGGAAAAAGCGCTGGAGAAAATCCTCGGCGATCGCCTGGAACTGATCGTCCAGCACCTGGAAGAGGAACGCCGGGACTCGGCCTGAGCGCGGCGACGCGGCGTTCCGATTCGTGTCAACAGGCCCTAGTTCAGGCGCAGCACTTCCATGCCGCGGGCCAGGTCACCGGTAAAGATCCAGCCATTGTGATAGATCGCCTCCCAGGTCGAGGTGGCGTTGGCGTACTGGCTGACGATGGACGGCAGGGTCGGATTGCTGAAATCGAGCAACAGGGTACCGGCCCCGTAGGAACCGATGGCCATCAGGTCGCGCCCTTCGTCGTTGGGCACCAGGCGGCCAAAATGCACCGTGCAGGACAGCGAATTGCGGTTGTCGATCAGATGCTCACGCGGGGCGATCCAGCCCTGCAGCAGCGGATCGGTCTCGTCGCTGACGTCATAGAAGAACATCGCCCCGCTGGGAAAGGAAACCCCCGCCGCCGGTGGCGCACCGACGTGCGCGACGCAGCCCGGCGCCGCACCGCCGCCAGTTTCGTCGCCGACGTAGAGTACGTCGCCCGCGGCATTGAGCCCGGCAAAGTGGCTGAAGATCGCCGGCGAGACCGCGGTGGACACCATGCC
>JBFKIN010000216.1:0-5018 GCA_041632255.1 Oceanococcus sp.
AGTTTTCTTAATTATTCAAGCCAGCTTTCGCGGCCGCGAGCCGGACTCTCGGACCGGGCCGGTGGAGCGCCTCTTCCACCGTGTCGTGAGCGGGCCAAACCGGCCGGACCGGCGCCGCCTCATGCTCCGGCGCCTCGCGCACGGCGGCATGCCCCGCGCGGCGATTCCGGGAACCTGTGCCATGGACGCGGCGGGCCCGAACCGCCCACCCGATCGGGCCGCACTTTGGCTAACACCCCACGGCACCATCCAGACCCTGCACGGTTTCCGCCGTGATCCGAACCCTTGGCCGCGACTGCCCGTCGCGGCCGGCGTCCGCCCCTGCCTGCCCGGCATGACTGCCGATCAGGGCGCTGGCGGCCACCTTTCCGGCTTGCCGAAGTCATCAGCCTGTCGGGACCCACACCATAGCCCTGACACCGTGGCCGCCTGCCCTGTTGCAGGGCGACAAGCTGAAACGCTATCCACACCATCCGCCCCCGATGACGCGGCAGCATGCCGGGACTAAGATCCCCGAATGAGCGAACACTACTGCCTCCACGCCTGGGAACTGTCCTATTTCAGCGCCAAGCTGCGTGCCTATCTGCGCTACAAGGGCCTGCCCTACAAGGAACGCCGGGTCGATGCCTGGACACTGCTGCGCCGCATACCCCGCCGAACCGGGGCATCGGTCATGCCGGTACTGGTGACACCCGCGGGAGAATGGCTGCAGGACACCACCGACATCATCCAGCAACTGGAAGGTCGCCACCCGCAGCATCCGGTGATACCCGCAGGCCCGCGACAGCGCATCTTCGCGATGCTGGTGGAAGCCTGGGCGGATGAGTTCTGGATTCCTCCGGCCATGCACTATCGATGGTCCTACCCGGAGAACTACAGCCTGTTCGAGCGTGAGGCTGGCGCGGCTTTGCTGCCCCTTGCGCCGGCTGCCTTGCGCCGTGCGCTGGCTCGCAGGGTAGCGGGCCAGCTGCGCGGCTACCTGCCGGGTGTGGGCGTGCTCGCCGAACAGCTGGCGCTCATCGAGCGCTGGACGCGGATTCAGCTTGACGCGCTGAACACTCACCTGGCGCAGTATCCCTACCTGCTTGGCGATGCACCCTGCCTTGCCGATTTCGCGCTGATCGGCCCCCTGCATGCCCACCTGGGCCGTGATCCCTGGCCCCGGCGCGAACTGATCGCGCCTCGCCTGCATCTGTCCGACTGGATTCGGCGCGTCCACGAGGGCCAGGGAGCCGACGGCGCCTGGCTCGCAGACGATGAGGTTCCACAGAGTCTGCAAGCACTGCTGGAATCCGTCGTCCGGGAATTTCTACCCCAGATGGAAGCCACCGCGACTCTGGTCGCACAGACCGATCCGGAACGGCATCGGCTGCCCCGAGCCCTGGGCCGCGTGAGCTGCCCGCTGGCCGACGGACAGTTCAGCCGCCTGGCCATGCCCTATTCGCTGTGGATGCTGCAGCGAGCGCAGCGGGCGTTCCTGGAGCTGCCGGAACCCAGCCGACAGGCCGTCTCCGAAATGCTTGCCCGGGCAGGCCGGCGCGAGGCGCTGCATGCGGATCTTGGGCCGCCGCTGGAGCGTGCGGGACTGAGCGCACGATGGGCTTCCGGCACCCAGCCCGCCCGGCGCGGCATGGCTCCACCCGGCTGAACGCGCCCGGCTTGCGGCAGCGTTGCCAGGCGTCGCCCTGCCGACCGACTCACGACGTCGCCCGCTCGACGCCAGCCGTTTCAGGGGCAAGAATCTGCACCGGTGGGCCAAGCGCCGCCCGCCGACAAGCTGCTGCCCATGAGTGACGCACCAACGGAGAACAACCCATGACCGAGCGTAGCGACAAGATCATCCGCCTGGGCTTTCTGGCCGCGGGCCTCACCAATATCATCGGGATTCTCATCGTCAGCCGCGGCTTCAGCGCGGAGACCCTGCCGCTGGCCGACCCGGCCGTATTCGGCCACTTCGGCCTGCTGATGATCATGCTCTGGGGGCTGGCGTATATCGGCACCGTCCCGATGGCCAATCGCGCCGTGCTGCTGCCGGCAACCTTTGCCGTGGAGAAGCTGGCCTACACCCTGAACTGGGTGTTCTGGATGGACGGCCAGGGCGGCTCACTGCCGGGAATCCGTGAACTCGACCCTCTTGGCGCCCTGTTTCTGCAGGGCTACGGGCTGAATGACGGGCTGTTTGCCCTCTTCTTTGCTGTCGTGGCGGTGCGCAACTGGCGCAAGGCCGGCGAGCCCTGAAGCTCTGCGCGGTATCGCATGCTCATGCGGACAGCCCTTTGGCAAGGCCCTCCGACCACGACACCAGGCCCGGGATGATAAGATGGGGGGCTGCATTGTTGACTGGGCGGGGGCGTCGCTACGGACCCGGCAGAGCTGTCTCGGGATCACCCCCGCGCAGACTTGAGCCTTTCCGCATCGACGACCGGGTGACACGGGCAGACGAATGGCCTCTCCTCCTCGGTGCCGGATGGCTGTCAGAAACTCAGCGCGCCGCATTCGCCCCGGACACCCGATGAATCAGGACCTCAAGACCTTTGACCAGCTCGCGCTGGCCCCCACCGTGCTGGATGCTCTGGCGAAAGTGGGCTACGAGACGCCCACTCCGATCCAGCAGCGCACGATTCCCATCCTGTTACAGGGCCGCGACCTGCTCGGCCAGGCCCAGACCGGCACGGGCAAGACCGCCGCCTTCGCCTTGCCTGCCCTGTCGCGGCTCGACCTGTCGGAACGCCGGCCGCAGGTGCTGGTGCTGGCGCCGACCCGGGAACTGGCGATCCAGGTCGCCGAGGCCTTTCAGACCTACGCCTCCCAGATGCCGGGCTTCCATGTCCTGCCCATTTATGGCGGCACGGATTATCGGAGCCAGCTGCGCGGTCTCGAACGCGGCGCCCATGTGGTGGTCGGCACACCGGGACGGGTCATGGACCACATGCGCCGCGGCTCGCTCAAACTCGACGGCCTGCGCAGCCTGATCCTGGACGAAGCCGACGAAATGCTGCGCATGGGCTTCATCGATGATGTGGAGTGGATCCTGGAGCAGACCCCGCCGGAGCGTCAGGTGGTGCTGTTCTCCGCCACCATGCCGACCCAGGTCCAGCGGATTGCGGAACGCCATCTGCGCGACCCGGAACACATCACCGTTGAGCAGAAGACCGCCACGGCCGAAACCATTCGTCAGCGCTACTGGCTGGTCAGCGGGGTCCACAAGCTCGATGCCCTGACCCGCATCCTCGAGGCGGAGACTTTCGACGCCATGATCATCTTCGTGCGGACCAAGCTGGCCACACAGGATCTGGCCGACAAGCTCGAAGCCCGTGGCCATGCGGCTGCCGCGCTCAATGGCGACATCGTTCAGGCCCAGCGAGAACGGATCATCGAGCACCTCAAACGCGGCAAGCTCGACATCATTGTCGCCACTGACGTCGCCGCCCGGGGGCTGGACGTCGATCGCATCAGCCATGTGGTCAACTACGACATCCCCCACGACCCCGAATCCTACGTCCACCGCATCGGCCGGACCGGCCGGGCGGGCCGGGCCGGCGAAGCGATCCTGTTCGTCTCTCCGCGCGAGCGACGCATGCTGAAACTGATCGAACGGACCACGCGCAAACCGATCGACGTGATGCAGCTGCCGACCACGGAGCTCATCAACGACCGGCGCATCGCCGGTTTCAAGCAGGCCATCACCGACACACTGGCCGGCGAGGATCTGAGTCTGTTCTCTCGCCTGATCGAGGAATATCAGCAGGAACACGACGTTCCGGCAGTGGAGATCGCCGCAGCGCTGGCCTGTCAGGCCCAGGGAGGGAAACCGTTGCTGCTGGCCAAGCCCAAGGACGAAAAGCGGGCCGAGGGCAAGCAGCTGGCCCAGGAACGCAAGCGCGAGCGCCGTCAGGCGCCACAAGGCGACGCGGCGCCACCCGGCATGCAGCTCTACCGGGTGGAGGTGGGTCGCCAGCATCAGCTGAAACCCGGCAGCCTGGTCGGCGCGATCGCCAATGAAGCGGAACTCGACGCCAAGTACATCGGCCGCATCGACATCTTCGACGACCACAGCCTGGTGGCCCTGCCCGAAGGCATGCCGAAGGAACTCCTCAAGCATCTTCAGAAGGTCTGGGTGGCTGGCCGGCAACTGCGCATGTCGCCGCTGGGCGATGCCACCGAGACGAAAAAGACCGACAGAAGCCCGCCGAAACGCCCGCCAGGCAAGCGCAAGACCAGCGGCAAAAAGCCACCCCGTCGCGCCTGACCCGCGGCCCGGGCCCAGGGCTGCGAACCGGGGAAGCCTGGCCAGCAAGGCGCAATGCTCAATGCCCGGCTTTGTGGCTGGCCAACCCCCGATCATGCGGCGCCCCGGATTCCATACAGCAGGCGCGCGCTCCTGACTCAGTAGGACACGTCCTGGCCCGCCCAGTCCACGAACAGATGTGCCGCGGGTTCATCGCGCCCGTGCAACACATCGCTGAGCTGCGTCGCGGCGCGGTGCGCGCCAAAAAGCTTGCCCTCGGGGACGTTGCGCTGGAACGGCCCGGACAAGGGCGTGTCCACCGTGCCGGGGTGAAACAGGGTCAGCACGCATTCTGGCCGGACCCGCTTCAGTTCCACGGCCAGCGTCTTGAAGCCCTGGTTCAAAGCGGCCTTGGAACATCGGTAGCTGTACCAGCCGCCCAGCCGGTTATCCGCGATGCTGCCGACCCGGGCCGACACGGCCAGCAGACGGCTGCGCCGGTCCCGGGGCAACAGCGGCACGACCGCGCGGGCGACTGCCAGCGGCCCCAGCGCATTGATCCGCATAATGCGCAGAAAAGCATCGGCCTCGAGTTCCTCCATGCGTCGCTCAGGCATCAGGCTTTGATCGTGCAGAACACCGCTGCAGATGCAGACGGTCACCAGCTGCGCATCCCCCAGCCGCTCTGCGAGCCGCGCCGGCAGCGTCGCTAGCGACGCCTCGTCTTCCAGATCCAGTGGCAGCAGGTCGCGCCCACCCTTTCGGCTGGTGCCGAGCAACCGCGGATAGC